>JBQCFN010000001.1:0-4965 GCA_051959035.1 Lysobacteraceae bacterium
CTTCCCACGGCGCCACCGGCAGGCTGTAGAGGATGTTGCGGCCGTCGACCTCGAACTGCGGGTGCGCCGCGTACTCGACCTCGAGCAGCAGGTCGCCGCCGCGGTTGCCCTGCCCGGCCAGCCGGATCACCTGCCCCGGGCGCACGCCCCTGGGCACGCGCACGTCCAGCGTCCTGCCGTTGACCGCGATGCGCACGCTGTCGCCGCCGTAGACCGCCTCCAGCGGCACCGCCAGCTTGGCGCGGGTGTCGCCGCGCGGTTGCGCGCGGCCCTGGCCGAAACCGCCGCTGGCGCGGCGCCGCCCGAACAGTTCCTCGAAGAAGTCGGAGAAGCCGCCGCCCGCGCCGCCGCCGGCGAAGATCTCGTCGAAGTCGAAGCCTTCCGCGCCGCCCTGGCCAAAGCCGCCCGGCGGCGGATGCATCTCGTCGCCCGGCCGGTAGCCGCGCGCGCGCAACTGGTCGTAGGCCGCGCGCTTCTGCGGATCGCGCAGCGCCTCGTAGGCCTCGTTGACCGCCTTGAACTTCTCCTCGGCGTCGGTTTCCTTGCTGACGTCCGGGTGGTACTTGCGCGCGAGCCGGCGATACGCCGACTTGATCTCCGCCTCGCCGGCGCTCGGCTCCACGCCCAGCACGTCGTAGTAATCCTTGAACTGCATCCGCGTGTCCTTGTGGCGCGGGCCTTCCGGCCCATGGCTCAGGCCGGAAGGCTACCGCAGGCGCGCAGGCGCGCCGTCACTGCTGGGTGCCGGGTGTCTCGATGGTGTTGCGCCTGCCGTCCTGGCGGCCGACCTGGATGCGCCGCGGCGAGGACTCGGGACGCTTCGGGATCACGATCTCGAGCACGCCGTTGCGGCCATGCGCCTGGATGCCGTCCGGGTCGGCGCTGTCGGGCAGCGCGAAGCGGCGGTGGAAGCTGCCGTAGCTGCGCTCGATGCGCGAGAAACGGTCGGTCTCCTGCGTGCTCTCGCTGGCCCGCTCGCCCTTGATGGACAGGATGCCCTTGTCCATCGAGACCTCGATGTCGTCCGGGTCGATGCCCGGCAGGTCGGCGTAGAGCACGAAGCGGTCCTTCTCCTCCTTGACGTCCACGCGCGGCACCCACTGGCTGGTCACCACCGCGCTGTCGTCGGCCTGCTGCTCGCCGAGCAGCCCGCCGCCGAAGAAGCGGTCGAAGGCCTGGCGCAGCTCGTTCTGCATCTGGTCGCCCTGCACGGGCCACTGGCGGTAACGGACGAAGTTCATGCGATTTCCTCCTGCGGGAAGGCTGTCGGAATGCGGCGCGTGGGCGCCGCCTGCCCCGGAAGTCGGCGCGGCGGCCGCCGATTTCAAGAGGGGGGCTGCCTTCACCGGGCGGCGAACGCCGCAGGCATACACTCGCCTTTCACCCACCGGAGCCCTCGGCATGACCATCCAGGCCGGCGACCACCTGCCGGAAGCGGCGCTGCAACGCATCGACGGCGGCGTGCAGACCGTCGACACCCGCGCGCTGTTCGACCACAAGAACGTCGTGATCTTCGCCGTGCCCGGCGCGTTCACACCGACCTGCTCGGAACGCCACCTGCCCGGCTACATCGCGCACATGGACGAGTTCCGCCGGCGCGGCGTCGAGGTCGCCTGCATCGCGGTCAACGACCCCTTCGTCATGCAGGCCTGGGGCCAGAGCCAGCACGCGCCCGCCGACCTGATGCTGCTCGCCGACGGCAACGGCGACTTCACCCGCGCGCTCGGCCTGGAAATGGACGCCAGCGCCTACGGCATGGGCAAGCGGTCGCGCCGCTTCGCGCTCTATGCCGAGGACGGGGTGGTCAGGAAGGTGTTCGTGGAGGCGCCGGGCGAGTTCCGGGTGTCCTCCGCCGAGCACATGCTGCAGGAACTGCCCCCACCCGACGCAGGAGCCAATCCGTGAATTCGCCCTCCCCCACCCCGTCGCAGGGCGCCGCGCGCCCGCTGCCGCCCGGCTTCACCGACATCTCCGTGCTGCGCGCCAATGCGCGCCGCGACGTCGAGAACGGTGCGATCACGCCCAGCTACGACGCCGACCGCGACGTCGTGCTCGAACTGCTCAACCAGGCGCTGGCCACCGAATGGGTGTGCGCGCTGCGCTACTACCGCCATTACCACACGGCCTCGGGCATGCTGGCCGACGCGGTCAAGCCGGAGTTCCTCGAGCATGCGCAGCAGGAGCTCGAGCACGCGCAGCGCATCGCCGAGCGCATCGTCCAGCTCGGCGGCGAGCCCGACCTCAACCCCGATACGCTGGCCGCGCGCTCGCACGCCGAGTACCACGAGGGCAAGGACCTGCGCGAGATGGTGAAGGAAGACCTGGTCGCCGAGCGCATCGCCATCGACAGCTACCGCGAGATGATCAACTTCGTCGGCGACCGCGACACCACCACCAAGCGCATCCTCGAGGACATCCTCGCGCAGGAGGAAGAGCACGCCGACGAGTTCGCCGACCTGCTCAACGGCTGGATCGGCGAGTAGCGGCGCGCGCGCTCAGCGCAGCAGGCGGAAGCGCACGCGCGCCCACGCGCCGCTGTCCGCCAGCGCGGTAAGCGTGTGTTCGCCGGGCGCGTCGAGCGCGAACGGCAGGTGGCCCTGCCCGTCGGTCTCGCCGATGAGGCGGCCGTCGAGCAGCCAGCGCACGTGCGCCTCGGTGCCGATCGCGCGCAGCGACGCGCGCAGCGGCGCGGTGCTGCCGGGCGGCCGGGCGAGCGTCGCGCCGTCGTCGATGCCGTCGATGCGCAGCGCCTCGACCGAAGCGCGCCCATCGGGTGCGCAATCCGGCGCCAGCGGCGGCAGGCGGGCGGCGGCGCGCTCGGCCAGGGTCAGCCACGGCGCGGCCAGCGCCGGCCAGCGCGCGATGTCGACCGTCCGCCGGACGTGTGGCGATGCGCAGTCGGCGGACAGACGCCGGCCGCTGGCCGCGTCCACTGCGATGCGCTCACGGCCCGCGCTCCACAGGCGCGCGTCGCGTTCGGCGAAGGTCGGCGGCACCACGCCATCCAGCACCCACGCGTCCTTGCGCCGCTGGCACAGGCCCGGCGCGGCGGGATCGGGCGGCAGGCCGAGCGGCCAGCAGATCGCCAGCTTCGCGACCTTGGGCGGCGGCGGCACGGGGGCCGCGTCGCCCGGGCCGGCCGGCAGGCTGTCGAACACCTCGAACAGCAGCGGCAGCGCGGTCACCGCGCCGTACTGGCCGGGCAGCGGCGTGCCGTCCGGCCGCCCGACCCATACGCCCACGCTGTAGCGGCGGGTGCTGCCCAGCGCCCACGCGTCGCGGTAGCCGTAGCTGGTGCCGGTCTTCCAGGCCACCCGCGGGCGGCCGCCGGTGTCGAAGGTGTCGGCGAGCTGGCCGGGGCGCGGGTTGGCCTCGAGGATGTCGCGCACGATCCACGCCGCGCCGGGCGAGAGCAGGCGGCGGTCGACCCGCGGCGCGCCGTCGGCGTAGCGCACGCGCCCGGCCACGCCCGCGCGGTTGAGCGCGGCGTACGCGCCGACCAGGTCCTCCAGCCGCGCGCCGGTGCCGCCCAGGATCATCGCCAGGTTGGGCTGCGCGCCCGGCGGCCAGCGCAGCTGGATGCCGCCGTTGGCCAGCCGCGCGGCGAAGCGCGCCGGGCCCACGCGGTCGAGCAGGTCCACCGCCGGCACGTTGAGCGACAACCGCAGCGCCTCGGCCGCGCCCACCGGCCCGTTGAAGGCCTTGTCGAAATTGCCCGGCCGGTAGTCGCCGAACGCCTGCGGCGCATCCACCAGCAGGCTTTCCGAATGGATCAGCCCGTCGTCGAGCGCGAGTCCGTACAGGAAGGGCTTGAGCGTCGAGCCGGGCGAGCGCCACGCGCGCACCATGTCGACCTGGCCCAGGCGCGCGGCATCGGTGAAGTCCACCGAACCGACGTAGGCACGCGCTTCCATCGTCGCGTTGTCGACCACCAGCAGCGCGGCCGAGGTGCGCTCCGGCAGGTGCGAGAAATAGGCGCCGACCCGGTCCTCGAGCGTGCGCTGCAGGTCGACGTCGAGCGTCGAGCGGATCCGCGACGCGCGCGGGTTGGCGGCGCGCAGGCGCTGGGCGAGCAGCGCCGCGTGCAGCGGCGGCTGCAGCGCGCGCGCGACCACCGGCTCGATGCGCGCGTCCGCGACCTCGGCGCGCGACCACAGGCCCAGCGCCGCCATCCGCGCCAGCACCTTGTCGCGGGCGCGGCGCGCGCGCTCCGGCTCGCGGTCCGGGCGCAGCCGGCTCGGCGACTGCGGCAGCACCGCCAGCAGCGCGGCCTCCGCATGCGACAGCCGCGCCGCCGGCTTGCCGAGGTAGGCCCAGCTCGCCGCCTGCACGCCCTCGATGGTGCCGCCGAACGGCGCGCGGTTGAGGTAGAGCGCGAGGATCTGCCGCTTCGACAGGTGCGCTTCCAGCTGCAGCGCGCGCAGCAGCTGGCGCAGCTTGGCCCAGGCGGTGCGCTGGCTGCCGCGCGGGGGCTCGAGGATGCGCGCCACCTGCATCGTCAGCGTCGAACCGCCGGACACCACGCGTCCGCTGCGAAGCCACTGCCCGCCCGCGCGCAGCAGCGCGAGCGGGTTGATGCCCGGGTGGCGCCAGAACCAGCGGTCCTCGTAGCCGAGCAGCGCCTGCAGGTAGAGCGGCGAAACCTCGTCGACGGTGACCGGGTAGCGCCAGATGCCTTCGCCGTCGGGGAAGGCACGCAGCGGCGTGCCGTCGGCGGCGACGACCAGCGCACCGCCATCGCGCGCGTCCGGCAACGGCAGCGGGAACGCGAGGTCGGCCAGCATGGCGACCGTCGCGAGCAGGAGCAGCGCGAGGGTCAGCCTGAGCGTGAAGCGGCGAAGAGCGATGGCTCTGGACTTCATCGTGTTACGGCTCGTACTTCCCTACGCGTCAGTAACAGGAACGCACCGGGACCCTCCCGCTCGTCATTCCCGCGAAAGCGGGAATCGAGTGACTTTTGCTTTG
>JBQCFN010000002.1:0-7557 GCA_051959035.1 Lysobacteraceae bacterium
CTCCACCGCGGCCTGCACCTGGCCGTAGCCGGCGGCGAGGTCGAGGCCGTCCGCGTAGAAGTAGTCGAGGTCCGCGCGATTGCGGAAATTGCACGCCACCCAGCCGTCGGGCGTCTTCACCGAGATGCCGATGCCGTTGTCTTCGCACACGAACAGCACCGGCGCCGGCAGCTTTTGGTAGGCCGTCCAGGCCGCGGCGTTGAATGCGGTCTGCGCGGTGGCGTGGTTGCTGGAGGCGTCGCCGAAAGAGCAGATCGCAATGCTGTCGTCCGGGATCGGCAGCGCGTGGCCGATGCGCTTCGCCTGCTCGATGGCGACCGCGGTGCCGAGCGCCTTGGGCAGGTGCGAGGCGATGGTCGAGGTCTGCGGCAGCACCCACAGCGGCTTGCTGCCCCACACCTTGTGGCGGCCGCCGGACGCGGGGTCTTCCTTCGACGCGGCGAACGACAGCGCCGAGTCCATGATCGGATCCATGCCCGGCAGCTTGCGGAAGCGCTCGGCCATGAAGCCGCCGGAGCGGTAGTGCAGGAACGCGGGGTCGGTGTGGCGGGTGAGCCGCGCGACCATGGCGTTGCCCTCGTGGCCGCTCGATCCGATCGTGTAGAAGACCTTGTTCTGCACGCGCAGCACGCGCGCCATCAGGTCGAGGTGGCGGCTGATCAGCTGCGACTCGAACAATTCGCGGAAGCCGCGCGCGTCGAGCGCGCTGCCGTCGAGGATCGCCTCGCCGGGCGCGGGCCTGGCGTCGGCCCGTCCGTTCCAGCCGCGCACGAACTCCTGGAAGTTGACGTCGCAGATCTCGGCGCGGTTGAGGCCCTTCATGCGGGCCGGGATGGGGTTGGGAACGGTCGCGAACATGGTTTTTTCGTCGTCAGGTCGGTCGCCCCTGGCGGGGCGGCGGGAAAGGTCAGGTCGATTGGGCGATCCGCACCGCGGCCACCGCATCCGGCGCCGGCACCGGCACGAAGCCGGGCGTGTGCGCGACGCGCGCGAGCCAGTCGCGGATCGCCGGATACGCATCGAGCGCGATGCCGCCGTGGCCCGCCACGGAGGTGTAGGCGAACAGCGCGATGTCGGCGATGCCGTAGCCCGGGCCGGTGAACCACGGGTGCGCGGCCAGGTGGCGCTCCATCACCGCCAGTGCATCGTGCCCGCGCTCGCGCAGGCGCGGCAGTTCGGCGCGACGCGGCGAATCCAGCGGCGTCCAGCCGCAGATGAAGCGCGCCACCGCGATGCAGGGCTCGTGGCTGTACTGCTCGAAGAACATCCAGCGCAGCGCCTGAGCGCGGGCCCAGGCGTCGTCGGGCAGGAACGGCGTGCCCTCGGCCAGCCAGCACAGGATCGCGTTGGACTCGGGCAGCACACGGCCGTCGTCCAGCTCGAGCACCGGCACCTTGCCGTTGGGGTTCAGGGCGAGGAACGCCGGCGTGCGGGTCGCCCCGGCGGTGCTGTCGGTTTCCACCCAGCGATACGGGCGGCCGAGCTGTTCCAGCAACAGCCGCACCTTGTGGCAGTTGCCCGAGGGCGAGTAGCCATGGACGGTCGGCATCAGGTCCCCCGCGCCCGCCGCGCGCGCCATTCCTCGCGGCCCTGGCCCCACAGTCCGAGTTCGATGTCGTCGAACGGCGGCGGCAGCCTGCCGGGGCCGAGATGGCGGGAACCCAGCCGCTCGGCGAGCGCGATCGACGCCCTGTTCGGGTACTGGATGCTGTGGATCACCTCGCTCCAGCCGAGGTGGTCGAAGGCCCAGTCGATCGCGGCGGTGGCCGCTTCCAGCGCGTAGCCCTTGCCGGTGAACTCGCGGCGCAGCGACCAGCCGACCTCGGTGCCCGGCCAGCCCTCGGGCTGCCACGGCCCGCACTGGCCGATCCATTCACCGCTCGCCTTCTCTTCCAGCGAGAACATCGCGAAGCCCTGCATCATCCAGGCGCCGGGCATCTGCAGGAACTTGCGCCAGGCCGCGGCGCGCCCCAGGTGGCCGCCGATGTAACGCGCGGTTTCCTCGTCGGCCATCATCGCCGCGTAGGCGTCGAAATCGCCGCGGCGCGGCAGGCGCAGGACCAGGCGCTCGGTTTCGAGGCGGACATCGGGAGCGGCCACGCGGATCCCCTTCTCGACGCGCGGTGGCCGCGGCCCCCGCGCTGCATGCCCCGTCGGGGCGATGGCTCAGAACGCGTTGATGCCCGTCAGCTCGCGGCCGATCACCAGCTGGTGCACGGTTTCCGTGCCTTCGTAGGTGATCACCGACTCGAGGTTGAGCGCGTGGCGGATCGCCGCGTGCTCGGTGGTGATGCCGGCGCCGCCGAGCAGGTCGCGGCATTCGCGCGCGATGTCGATCGCCATGCGGCAGTTGTTCCACTTCGCCAGCGACACCTGCTGCGGCTGCATCGTGCCGGCGTCCTTCAGGCGGCCGAGCTGCAGGCTGAGCAGCTGCGCGAGGGTGATGCGGCGCGCCATTTCGGCCAGCTTGATCTGGGCGCTCTGGGTGGCGGCGACCGGGCGACCGAACAGCACGCGCTCCTTGCTGTAGTTCAGGGCCTCGTCCAGGCACGCGATGGCCGCGCCGATCGGGCCCCAGGTGATGCCGTAGCGGGCCTGGGTGAGGCAGCCCAGCGGGCCCTTGAGGCCCTTCACGTTGGGCAGGCGGTTGGCCTCGGGCACGCGCACGTTGTCGAAGTACAGCGCGCTGGTCACCGAGGCGCGCAGCGACATCTTGTGCTTGATTTCCTGCGCGGCGAAGCCGGGCATGCCCTTCTCGACCACGAAGCCCTGGATGCCCTCGTCGGTCTGCGCCCAGACGATCGCGATGTCGGCCAGGTTGCCGTTGGTGATCCACATCTTGGAGCCGTTGAGGATCCAGTCGCCGCCGTCGCGGCGCGCGTTGGTCTTCATGGCGGCGGGGTCGGAGCCGCCCTGCGGCTCGGTCAGGCCGAAGCAGCCGATCACCCTGCCCGCCGCCATGTCCGGCAGCCAGCGCTGGCGCTGCTCTTCCGACCCGTAGGCGTAGATCGGGTACATGCACAGCGAGGACTGCACGCTGACGAAGCTGCGGATGCCGCTGTCGCCGCGCTCGAGCTCCTGGCAGATCAGGCCGTAACTGACTCCGTTGAGGCCGGCGCAGCCGTACTGCTCGGGCAGCGAGGAGCCGAGCAGGCCGAGCTCGGCGATCTCGCCGACCAGTTCCTTCGGGAACCGTCCCTGGTCGAAGGCGTCGCCGATGATCGGCAGGACGCGCTCGTCGGTGAAGCGGGCGACGGTGTCCTGCACCGCGCGCTCCTCCTCGCTGAGCAGGGAACGGACGTCGAACAGGTCGTAGGGATGCAGGGCCATGGCGGACGGGGTGGCGGCGGGAGCCCGCCATTCTATCGGGCCGTGCTGCGGTGCGGCACCCCGTCACAAAAGGAAAGGGCCCGGGTTCCGGGCCCTTCCGGGGACGCTGGCGGGGGCGGTTACTGGCGGCTGGCGCCGGTGTCCATCGCCGCCACTTCGGTGACCAGCTTGCCGTCCACCACCGGCAGGCGGTCGCCGGCCGGCTTTTCGGTCATGCGCACGGTGTGCTCGGCGCCGTCGTAGCGGTAGGTGACGTCGTAGCCGACGGTCCTGCGGTCGCTGCCGAGCAGGATTTTGCTGCCCGGACGGCTGTCGGTCCGCATCGTGCCGGTGGTGCCGTCCGGGTTGCGGTAGGTCACGTTGTAGCCGACCACGCGCGAGGTCTCCGAGGTCGAGGACTCGGTGTGGCACTGGTGTTCGGTGCGGCTGATGGTCTTGTTTTCGGCGTGGCGCTGCTCGATCGCCCGGCCGGCGAATGCGCCGCCCACCGCGCCGCCCACCGTGGCCAGCTTGCGGCCATCGCCCTTGCCGACCTGGTTGCCGATCAGGCCGCCAATCACGGCGCCAGCGACGGTGCCGCCCACGTTGCGAGGATCGCGGCGCGGCGCCTGCTCCTGCACCACCACGTCGTTGCACACCTCGTGCGGGGTGGACACGGTGCTGGTCTCGCGCACCGGCTCGGTGCCGATCACGGTGGCGTAGAGCTTCTGCTTCTCGGTCACCGGCTCGACCTTCAACACGTCCGCGTAGGCGGGCTTGTCGGCCGGCGCGACGCTGTTGTCCTGCAGCGGCGCGTCGCCGTTGGCGAGCGGCGCCTGCGCGGCCGGCAACGCGGCGTCCGCCCCCACTGCGGTCTCCGGCGCCGCCGGGGCGCGCGCGTGCTCGAACGCCGCCACCGCCACGCCTCCGACCAGCAGGGACGCGAGCGCGATCGCAAGGGTATTGTTCTTCAACATATCGCCTCCTGGGCGCGGACGCTCCGCGGCCTTTGCGGTGTGGATTGCAGCACCACGATGCTGAACACGAACCGATTGGCGCGGCCGTTTCGCGGCACCGGCTGAACGGCTCGCAACGGCCGCGACGTGCTAGCGTCATGGCGGGACGATTACGTGATCACCGTCATGCCAAATCCGCTCGTTGCCCCGTTGCTGCGCTGGCTCGGAAGGCTCGGCTACCCGCGCCTGTTCCTGGTCACCGCCGTGCTGTTCGTGCTCGACATGCTGGTCCCGGACGTCATCCCCTTCGCCGACGAGCTGCTGCTCGGGCTCGCCACCCTGCTGCTGGCGAACTGGAAGCGGCGGAAGGAGTGAGCGCGTGCCCGGCCCGCGCCTGATCGACACGCATTGCCACCTGGACGACGGCGAGTTCGACGCCGACCGCGACGCGGTACTGCGGCGCGCCCGCGACCTGGGCGTCACGGACATCGTGGTGCCGGCGATCGATGCGGCGACCTGGCCGCGCCTGCGCGCCGCCTGCGCGGACGATCCGGGACTGCATGCCGCCTATGGCCTGCATCCGCTCTGCCTCGCCGCGCACCGGCTGGAACACCTGGCGCAACTGCGCGACTGGATCGAACGCGAGCGCCCGGTGGCGGTCGGCGAGTGCGGCCTGGACTTCTTCATTGAGGGCCTGGACCGCGACGCGCAGCTCGGCTGGTTCGACGCCCAGCTGCGCATCGCCCGCGATTTCGACCTGCCGGTGATCGTGCATGCGCGGCGCGCGGTCGACGCGGTGATCGCGGCGATCCGCAAGGTGGGCGGCCTGCGCGGCGTGGTGCACAGCTTCGCAGGCAGCGAGCAGCAGGCCCGGCAACTGGCGCGGCTGGGCTTCCTGCTGGGGCTGGGCGGGCCGCTCACCTACCCGCGTGCCGCCCGCCTGCGGCGGCTGGCGGCGACGCTGCCGGTCGGGCAACTGCTGCTGGAAACCGACGGCCCCGACCAGCCGGATGCCGCGCACCGCGGCGAGCGCAACGAGCCGGGCTACCTTCCGATGATCGCCCGCACCCTCGCCGAACTGCGCGCCGACACCCCCGAGCGGGTGGCCGCTGCCACCACGCTGAATGCCTGCCGCCTGTTCGGCCTGCCCGCCGCGCCGGCGGCTCGCCCTGGATGAACCGCTCAGGGCGCGATCAGCGCCCCGGACTCAAGAAGCGCGACGCCTGACCGTAAACCGGAAAGAGACGTGCCGCATGCTCGCGCCGCGATCCCGCGCGCCGGAAGGCCGCCGGGCCGCGGCGTTCGCGGGCGGCAGGCGGACGCCATCTGGACGGCCGCGACGAGGAACCATGATGAGCGGCGAGCACCCCATTCCCCGCACCCCGCCCGACCCGGCCACCACGGCCGGCATGGCGATCCTGGAGGCCGCCAGCGCGCGCGAAGTCGCCGCGGCGGTGCTCGCGGCCCTGCGCATCGACGGGGCGGCGGTGGCGTGGACCGGGCAGGACACCCTGCAGTTCGAACCGGCGGGCTCGGAGTCGCCTGCGCGCCAGGCGGAGGTCGCCGAAGCCATCGTCGCGCACCTGCAGGACCGCCCGCTGCCCGCCGGGCTGCACCTGCTGTGCAACGGCGCCGCCGACGCCAGCGCGATCCTGGTCGCCCCGGCGGGCGAATTCAACGACGCGCAGGCGCACCTGCTGCGCCTGGCCGGCCGGCGCATGACCGAGCTGTTCGCGATCAACCGCCTGCAGGCCTCGGTGGCCGACCTCGCCCAGGCGGAAAAGCTGCAGCGCGCGCTGTTCGCCATCGCCGACATGGCCGGCTCCGGCCACGACATGCCGAGCCTGCTGCGCGGCCTGCACGACATCATCGGCCAGCTGATGTACGCGGAGAACTTCTACATCGCGTTGTACGAGGCTCCCGAGGACGCGCTGCGGTTCGTGTACTTCGCCGATACGGTCGACACGCTGGGCCCCTCGTTCACCGAGCCTGTGCCGATGTCGCGGATCGAACGCGGACTGACCTGGTACCTGATCCGCGACGGCCGCCCGCTGATGGGCAGCACCGAACAGCTGCGCGGGCAGGTGTCCGGCCCGCTGGCGCTGCATGGCGCGGACAGCTTCGACTGGCTCGGCGTGCCCATGCTGCGCGATGGCGTGGTCATGGGCGCGATGGTGGTGCAGACCTACCGCGAAGGCATCCGTTACACGGCCAGCGACCGCGCGGTGCTGGCCTTCGTCGCCGAACACGTGCTCAACGCGGTCGAGCGCAAGCGCAGCCAGGAGGAACTCGAGCAGCGCGTGGCCGAACGCACATCACAGCTCGCCGAGGCCAACGCGCTGCTGCAGCAGCAGATCGCCGAGCGCGAGCGCGCGGCCCACCTGCAGGCGACGCTGTACCGGATCGCCGCGCTGGCCAGCGCCGACGAGAGCGACGCCCACTTCTACGAGAAGCTGCACCACGCCATCGGCGAGTTGATCAACGCCGAGAACTTCTACATCGCGCTGGTATCCGCCGACGGCGGCACGCTGCGGTTCCCCTACTCGGTCGACGCCAGCGGCGAACAGCGCGTCGACCGGCCGATGGGCCACGGCCTGAGCGAATACGTCATCCGCCATGGCCGGACGTTGCTGATCGGCGAAGCGGGCGTGCGGGAGCTGGTGGCCAGCGGCGAGGTGACGGCGCAGCTGCTCGCCGGCAGCAACCGCGCCGTGTGCTGGCTCGGCGTGCCGCTGCTCGGGCCCGACGGCGTGATGGGCCTGGTGGCCGTGCAGAGCTATCGCGACCACCAGGCCTACAGCGCCGGCGACGCCGAGCTGCTCACCTTCGTCTCGCACCAGGTCGCCAACAGCCTGCAGCGGCGCAAGCAGGCGGAAGCCCTGCACCGGCTCAACGCCGAGCTCGAGCAGCGCGTGCGCGAGCGCACCCGCGAGCTCAGCCAGGAAATTTCCGTGCGCGAGCAGGTCGAGGCCAAGCTCAAGCACCAGGTGATGCACGACCCGCTGACCGGGCTGCCCAACCGCCTGTACCTGCGCGACCGCCTGGAGCGCGCCTTCGCGGGCCAGCGCCGCAATCCGCAGCGCAGCTTCGCCCTGCTCTACCTCGACGTGGACCGCTTCAAGCTGTTCAACGACAGCCTCGGCCACCTCGCCGGCGACGAGGTGCTGCGCGAAGTGTCGCGGCGCCTGCAGCAGTGCGTGCGCGACCCCGACGTCGTCGCGCGGCTGTCCGGCGACGAGTTCGCGATCCTGCTGGAGGACTGCCCGGTCCCGGCCACCGCCTGCAAGGTCGC
>JBQCFN010000003.1:0-7425 GCA_051959035.1 Lysobacteraceae bacterium
GAGGCGACGCAGCTGTTGCTGGGCAACGGCTCGCACGAGGTGCTGATGCAGTTCGCCCAGGTGTTCGCGGGGCAGGGCGACGAGGTCGTCGCCTCGCAGTACGGGTTCGCGGTCTTCGCCCTCGCCGCGCAGGCGGCCGGCGCCACGCTGCGGATTGCGCCGGCATTGCCGCGCGAACACGCCATGCCGCGCGGGCACGACCTCGATAGCATTGCCGCCGCGGTGACGCCGCGCACGCGCCTGGTCTATCTCGCCAATCCGAACAATCCGACCGGCACCTGGTTCGGCGGCGACGCGCTCGCGCGTTTCCTCGCCGCGCTGCCGGCCGGCGTGCTGGTGGTGGTCGACGAAGCCTATGCCGAGTGCGCGGACGCGGCCGACTACCGCTCAGCGCTGTCGATGCTGCCCGCGCATCCCGGCCTGGTGGTGACGCGCACCTTCAGCAAGGCCCACGCCCTCGCCGGCCTGCGTGTCGGTTATGCGGTGGCGCATCCGGGGCTGGTGGCGGTCATGGAACGCGTGCGCGAAAGCTTCAACGTCAACCTGGTGGGCCTCGCGGCGGCGGAAGCCGCGCTGTCCGACGAAGCCCACCTGCAGTGGACGCTCGCGCGCAACCGCGAGCAACGCGCCGCACTGGCCGGCGCGTTGCGGGCGCGTGGCTTGTTCGTGCATCCCTCGCAGGCCAACTTCCTGCTGGTGGAGTTCGGCGAGGCGACGCCGCGCATCGAAGCCGGGCTGCTGGCCGCGGGCATCGTGCTGCGGCCGATGGCCGGCTACGGCCTGCCGGGTTGCCTGCGCATCAGCGTGGGGAATGCCGACGAGAACCGCCGCCTGCTCGCGGCGCTGGATGCGCTGCCATGAGCACGGCGCCGCGCCAGTCGTGGATGGCGGGGCAGGGCGGGCCGCTGCGCGGCGAGCTGGTGGTGCCAGGCGACAAGTCCGTGTCGCACCGCGCGGTCATGCTGGCCGCGCTCGCCGATGGCAGTTCGCGCATCGAGGGCTTCCTCGAAGGCGAGGACACGCGCGCGACGGCAGCGGTGTTCTCCCGGCTCGGCGTGCGCATCGAAGCGCCCGCGCCGAGCGTCCGGCTCGTCCATGGGGTCGGCCTCGACGGACTTCGGCCACCGATCGAGCCGCTGGATTGCGGCAACGCCGGCACCGGCATGCGCCTGCTGGCCGGCCTGCTGGCGGCGCAGCGCTTCGACAGCGTTCTGGTCGGCGACGCCTCGCTGTCGCAGCGGCCGATGCGGCGGGTGATCGAGCCGTTGTCGCAAATGGGGGCGCTGATCGATTCCGACGACGGCCTGCCGCCGTTGCGCCTCCACGGCGGCCATCCGTTGCGCGGCATCGACTACGCCTTGCCGGTGGCAAGCGCGCAGGTGAAGTCGGCGATCCTGCTGGCCGGCCTGTACGCGCAGGGCGAGACCCGGGTGCGCGAGCCGCACCCGACTCGGGACTACACCGAACGGATGCTGCAGGCGTTCGGGTGGCCGGTCGCGTTCGCGCCGGGCGAGGCGCGGCTCGGCGGCGGACACCGTCTGTTGCCGACCGACGTGCGCGTGCCCGCCGATTTTTCCTCCGCGGCGTTCTTCCTCGTCGCGGCCACGTTGGTGCCCGGCTCGGACCTGTTGTTGCGTGGCGTCGGCATGAACCCGCGCCGCACCGGCCTGCTGCGCGTGCTGCGCGCCATGGGCGCCGACATCACCGCGGAGCGCATGGGCGAGCAGGGCGGCGAGCCGGTCGCCGACCTGCGCGTGCGCCACGCGCCGCTGCGCGGCGTCGAGGTGGAGACCGGGGACGTGCCCGACATGATCGATGAGTTCCCCGCGCTGTTCGTGGCCGCCGCCTGCGCGACCGGGACCACCACCGTGCGTGGCGCCGCCGAGCTGCGGGTCAAGGAATCGGACCGCATCGCGACGATGGCCGCCGG
Organism: Lysobacteraceae bacterium; assembly: GCA_051959035.1. GTDB lineage: Bacteria > Pseudomonadota > Gammaproteobacteria > Xanthomonadales > Xanthomonadaceae > JABFWF01. The sequence continues at coordinate 1,931 of JBQCFN010000003.1, forward strand.
CCTGCGCGCGCTCGGCATCGGCGTCGACGAGGCACCCGATGGCGCCCGCATCCACGGCGGCCGGCTTCGCGGCGGCACCGTCGACAGCCACGGCGACCACCGGGTCGCGATGGCCTTCGCGGTCGCCGCCCAGCGCGCCGGGGGCGATGTGCGGATCGACGACGTCGCCAACGTCGCGACCTCGTTCCCCGGCTTCGGCCGGATGGCGGCGGAGGCGGGGATGGCGCTTGCCGAAGTGGGCTAGACGTCGCACTGCCACCGCGTGCTGCCCGCACATAATTCCGGCGGCAGCGCGTCGGCCGCCGGGACTGCGCGCGCCCGGCCAGCGCCGCCGCGCTTGCTGTACTTTCACCGCAACCCGCCCGGGAGACGATCGGATGCAGCTGGAGATCGCGTTTCCCCGTGGCTCGGTGCTGGAGGCCACCTATACCGGCCAATGCACCATCCACGACCGGTACGAAGCCAAGGACGCGATCGCGCGGGCCGCCGAAGGGGCCAGCGTCCGCCGCGTCATGATCGACCTGCGTGCCGCGCAGGTCGAACCCTACGGCGTGACCGATGCGCTGCTGGTCGCGCGCAAGGTCGCCACCCAGTCCGTCTACGGGCACCTTGCCTACGTGCTGCCGCCGGGCAAGGACGACCTCGCCGCGCAGTTGCTGGCCTCGGCCCACGGCGAAGGCTATTTCCGCGTGTTCCGCGACCGGCAGGTGGCGCTGGACTGGTTGCAGGCGGCATAGCGCCCAGGGCGCGCCCTGGGACGCCATGCCGGAGCGACCATCCCGCCCGGCCGGCATGCTTGCCGGCCGCTTTCCCCCGTCGCTATCGTTCCCGTCCGGGACAGGGGGAAGCACGATGCGACCAGCGTGGGCGATGGTGTTGTTGCTGGCGTGGATCTCGACCGCGGGGGCGGAATCGATCATCTGGAAGTGCAAGGAACCCAAAGGCGGAGTCGTCTACCAGAACTCGCCATGCGCGCCCGGGACCGCCCAGGGCGCCAAGGCCTACGACACGCCGGACCGCCCGGAGGCGCTCGCCGAGCGCGCGCGCCACGAGGCCGAAATGGACCGTCGGAACGCCGCCATGCACGCGGATACCGGCTACGGCGACCGGCCCAATTCCCAGACCCCGCGGGACCTGCAGAAACAGCAGTGCCAGTACGCCAGGCAGGCCGCCAACGAAGCCGCGCGCAATGGGGTTCCTTATCCGGTCCGCGAGCGGTACGAACGTGCTGCGGTCGATGCGTGCTTTGGCCTCTGAAGGGCACCGCAGCCGGTGGGCTCTCGCGGGCGCCGGAATTCATGCCGGCCGGGCGGCAGGGAGTCCGTGGCCTTCCTTGGACAACTTCGCATAATGCCGATTATGTAAAATACTTTGATCCGAATACCCCTTCGGAACCACGATGAAACACGCGCCCCTTGAGCGTTGCCGTCAATCCAAAGCGCTGGCGGCCAACTTGGCAAGCCTATTGCCGCCGCAAGCACCGCCGTTGCAAAGGACCGCCCTGGTTTCTGCTGCCGTGGGGCTCGGCTTTGAGCATCATCACGCAATAGCTCACTTGATCGAATCGTCGCACTTCGCTTCCGCGGCTGCGCTTGTGAGGCCTCTTCTCGAGACTGTGACAACGGCGGTGTGGATGCTCTACGTGGCAGATCACGCCCTAATCGTCGAGGTCCTTCTTCAGGATCGCCCCCTCCCCAAGCCGCAAACCATGCTCTCCGCGATAGAAAAGCGGCCCGAGCTTAAAGGGCACTTGGGACTGAAGGAACTGATGGACGGACCCGGTCGCTACTTTCACGGGCTGACCCACGGCGACATGCGCAGCTTCGCCGGCGATATAGCACCACCGGCAGCAGCTTCTCCCGGGGCGAAAACGAGCTGACGTTGGCGGTCGCCGACATGCTCGCCTTGCTTGGAGCAACGGTCCTGACCAGAGCCGCGCAGCAGCACGCCGACCACTTCCTAGCGGCGAAGACGAATTCACTGGTGGATGAAATGCGCAGGATCACAGGAGCCGCCCTTCCTGATTGGAGCGGGTGGAAACCATTGCCAGAGCCAGTGATTTTCCCTGGAGATATTCCGGAAGAACTCCGGAAAAACGCTTAGGGCCGCCTTACGGCAGCCCTAAGTGCTTGATCTAAGTGGCGTCCCCACGGGGATTCGAACCCCGGTCGCTACCGTGAAAGGGTAATGTCCTAGGCCTCTAGACGATGGGGACCTGTTGGATGCCTGCCTGGCGCAGGCCGCGAAGGTCGCTCGCGGTGGAACGTGCTCGCGATGGAACGCTCGCGGTGAAACCTGGTGGAGCCAGCCGGGATCGAACCGGCGACCTCTACAATGCCATTGTAGCGCTCTCCCAGCTGAGCTATGGCCCCACTGCTGGAAAGCGCGAAAGTCTAGAGGGCGTCCGCGAAGCCGTCAAGCATTCCGCGGAGGATTCGTCACGCCGCTTCCCGCGCCTCGACGCGCCGCAGCGTCGCCACGCCGTGTCCGCGCTCGGCCAGGTACTGCAGCCACTTGCCGAGGAAGGTGTTCATCCGCAGCCGGTGGTCGAGCAGCGCGGCGGGCGGCGGGAACAGCCCGAGCACGTCCTGCCAGCGCTTGCCGACGTAGCAATGCGTCGCCTCGACCTGGCATGCATCGCGGTACAGGCGCAGGAACGCGGATGGATCCGGCTCGCCTGTCAGCGGGTCGCGCAGGGCGTAGGTCAGGCGCAGCTCGCTGGTGTAGCGATGCTGCTCGATGACGTCCAGGCGCAGGTCGAGGCCGTCGCCCACGCACGACACGTAGGTGCCGGGCGCGAGGTCCGCCGGCTCGAAGAGCCGAACCAGCCGCTGGTGGTTCTCGGCATACAGCCCCATCAGCCATGCAAAGCGGCCGATGCGCGGGATGCGGGTGGCGCGGGACAACACCTTGGTCATGGCCCGATGCTACACGCGATGGATGCGCGCGACAGCCGTTGACCTGACTGCCAGCCGGGTCCAACATCACGTTTCGGCGCGCGCGTTTGGCTGCCGCTCAGAACATCTCGCGGTTGATTCCCAGTTCCTCCAGCACGCGGCTCGAGATTTCCTCGATCGACGCGTGCGTGGTGCTGAGCATCTCGATGCCTTCGGTGCGCATCATCGCCTCGGCGGCGGCGACTTCCCGCCGGCAGGTGTCCAGCCGCGCGTAGCGAGAATCCGGCCGGCGCTCCTGGCGGATCTGGTGCAGGCGCTCCGGATCGATCGTCAGCCCGAACAGCTTGTTGCGGTACGGCCGCAGCCGCGCCGGCAGGCGGTCGGACTCGAGGTCTTCCTCGGTCAGCGGGTAGTTGGCCGCGCATACGCCGTAATGCAGGGCCAGGTACACGCAGGTCGGTGTCTTGCCCGCGCGCGACACGCCCACCAGTACCACGTCCGCCTCGGCATAGTCCGCGCCCACGCCGTCGTCGTGGCTGAGCGCGTAGTTCATGGCGTTGATGCGGCGGTGGTAGGTCTCGAAATCCACCATGCCGTGGGCGCGGCCGACCCGCGACTGCCGCTGTTCGCCGAGCTCGCGCTCCAGCGGCGCGATGAAGGGCTCGAACACGTCCAGCATCAGCGCCCCGCTCTCCGCCAGGATCGAGGTCAGCGTGGGATCGACGCAGGAATTGACCACGATCGGCCGGGTGCCGTGGGCGGCACCCGCGCGCCGGACCTCCGCGGCGGTGGCGCGGGCCTTGTCGGGGCTGTCCACGAACGGGATGCGGTCGGTGACGAAGCGCGTGCCGGCGAACTGGGTCAGCACCGTGTGGCCGATCGTCTCGGCGGTGATGCCGGTGCCGTCGGAGACGTAGAACACGGGGCGGATGGCGGTCATGCGTACGGCCGGTTGACGGGGGCTTGCTAAAATAAACGCTTCGGCCGGCCCCCGCCCGGCCCCCTTTCCGCCGGAGCCCGCCTTGACCGCCAACATCCTGTGGCTGCACGACCTGCGCCTGTCCGACCTCGCCCAGGTGGGCGGCAAGAATTCCTCGCTGGGCGAGATGATCGGCCAGCTGTCCGACCTCGGCGTCTCGGTGCCCGGCGGCTTCGCGACCACGGCCGACGCCTTCCGCGCCTTCATCGCCCACAACAACCTGCACCAGCGCATCTACGACCGGCTGGCGACGCTCGACGTCGAGGACGTCCCTGCCCTCACCCGCGCCGGCGCCGAGATCCGCGGCTGGGTGATCGACGCCCCGCTGCAGCCGGAACTGGACCGTGACATCCGCGCCGCCTACGCCAAGCTGTGCGCCGACCACGCTGGCGGCGGCATGGGCGGTCAGGACGTCGCGGTCGCGGTGCGCTCCTCGGCGACCGCCGAGGACCTGCCCGACGCCAGCTTCGCCGGCCAGCAGGAGACTTTCCTCAACGTCACCGGCGCCGACGACGTCGTGCACAAGGTCAAGGAAGTCTTCGCCTCGCTCTACAACGACCGCGCGATCGCCTATCGCGTGCACCACGGCTTCAAGCACGAGGACGTGTTCCTGTCCGCCGGCGTGCAGCTGATGGTGCGCTCGGACGTGGGCGCGTCGGGCGTGCTGTTCACCCTGGACACGGAGTCCGGCTTCCGCGACGTGGTGTTCATCACCGCGAGCTACGGCCTCGGCGAGATGGTCGTGCAGGGCGCGGTGAACCCCGACGAGTTCTACGTCTACAAGCCGACCCTGCGCGAGGGCAAGTACGCGATCCTGCGCCGCTCGCTCGGCGCCAAGCAGATCCGCATGGTCTATTCGGACAAGCCCGGCGAGCGCGTGCGCACGGAAGAGGTGCCGGCCGAGCTGCGCGGCCGGTTCTCGATCAGCGACGAGGACGTGCAGGAGCTGGCCAGGCAGGCGCTCGTCATCGAACAGCATTACGGCCGGCCGATGGACATCGAGTGGGGCAAGGACGGCAACACCGGCAAGCTGTACATCCTGCAGGCGCGCCCTGAAACGGTGAAATCGCGCGCCAAGGCCACCCAGATCGAGCGCTATGCGCTGAAGCAGCGCGGCGAGGTCGTCGCCGAGGGCCGCGCGATCGGCCAGAAGATCGGCAGCGGCGTGGCCCGCGTGGTGCGCTCGCTCGACGACATGAACCGCGTGCAGCCCGGCGACGTTCTGGTCGCCGACATGACCGACCCGGACTGGGAGCCGGTGATGAAGCGCGCCTCGGCGATCGTCACCAACCGCGGCGGCCGCACCTGCCACGCCGCGATCATCGCGCGCGAGCTGGGCGTGCCGGCGGTGGTCGGCACCGGCAACGCGCTCGACACGATCCACGACGGCCACCAGGTGACGGTGAGCTGCGCCGAGGGCGATACCGGCTACATCTACGAAGGTGCCCTGCCCTTCGAGCGCACTACGACCGACCTGGCCAACATGCCGCCGGCGCCGCTCAAGATCATGATGAACGTCGCCAACCCGGACCGCGCCTTCGACTTCGGCCAGCTGCCGAACGCCGGCATCGGCCTCGCCCGGCTGGAGATGATCATCGCCTCGCACATCGGCGTGCACC
>JBQCFN010000004.1:0-3961 GCA_051959035.1 Lysobacteraceae bacterium
GGCTGGAGTGTGGCGTGGCACCGCGCCGGCCCGCGTGTGACGAAAGTCATGCGTCACGAAACGAAAAAGCCCCGCGAGTGCGGGGCCTTTCCTTTCGATGCTGCAACGCCGATCAATGCACCATCAGCAGCGGGATGATGAGGATCGCGACGATGTTCGCGATCTTGATCATCGGGTTGATCGCGGGACCGGCGGTGTCCTTGTACGGGTCGCCGACGGTATCGCCGGTGACCGCGGCCTTGTGCGCCTCGGAGCCCTTGCCGCCGAAGTTGCCGTCCTCGATGTACTTCTTGGCGTTGTCCCAGGCGCCGCCGCCGGTGGTCATCGAGATCGCCACGAACAGGCCGGTGACGATGGTGCCGATCAGCACGCCGCCGAGCGCCTGCGCGCCGGCTTCCGCGCCGGCCAGCCACTTGAACCCGCACACCACCACCACCGGCACCAGCACCGGCAGCAGCGAGGGCAGGATCATTTCCTTGATCGCCGCGCGGGTCAGCATGTCGACCGCCTTGTCGTACTCCGGCTTGCCGGTGCCCTCCATGATCCCGGCGATGCTCTTGAACTGGCGGCGCACCTCCACCACGACCGCGCCCGCCGCGCGGCCGACGGCTTCCATCGCCATCGCCCCGAACAGGTAGGGGATCAGGCCGCCGATCAGCAGGCCGATGATCACGTAGTGGTTGGAGAGGTCGAAGCTGAGCGTGGCCCCGGCGAACTGCGTGCTGAGGTTGTGGGTGTAGTCGGCGAACAGCACCAGCGCCGCCAGCGCGGCCGAACCGATCGCGTAGCCCTTGGTCACCGCCTTGGTGGTGTTGCCGACGGCGTCGAGCGGGTCGGTGATGTTGCGCACCTCCGGCGGCAGCTCGGACATCTCGGCGATGCCGCCGGCGTTGTCGGTGATCGGTCCGTAGGCGTCGAGGGCGACGATCATGCCGGCCATCGACAGCATCGCGGTGGCCGCGATGGCGATGCCGAACAGGCCGCCGAGCGCGTACGCGCCCCAGATCGCCGCGCAGATCACGATCACCGGCATCGCGGTGGCCTTCATCGACACGCCGAGGCCGGCGATGATGTTGGTGCCGTGGCCGGTGGTCGAGGCCTGCGCGATGTGCCGCACCGGCTTGAACTGGGTGCCGGTGTAGTACTCGGTGATCCACACGATCAGGCCGGTCAGCACCAGCCCGATCAGCGAGCAGGCGAACAGCGCGTTGCGCGAGATCGCCAGGCCGTCGCCGGTGGTGAGGCCGTCCGGCAGCAGGTCCGCGGTGACGAACCAGAACGCGACCGCCGACAGCACCGCCGACACGATCACGCCCTTGTACAGCGCGCCCATGATCGAGCCGCCCGGCTTCACCTTGACGAAGAACGTCGCGACGATCGAGGCCACGATCGACACGCCGCCGAGCACCAGCGGATAGAGCACCGCGTGGAAGTTGTCGGCGAAGGACAGGCCGGCCAGCAGCATCGTGGCGATGACGGTGACCGCGTAGGTCTCGAACAGGTCGGCCGCCATGCCGGCGCAGTCGCCGACGTTGTCGCCGACGTTGTCCGCGATCACCGCCGGGTTGCGCGGGTCGTCCTCGGGGATGCCGGCCTCGACCTTGCCGACGAGGTCGGCGCCGACGTCCGCGCCCTTGGTGAAGATGCCGCCGCCCAGTCGCGCGAAGATCGAGATCAGCGAGGCGCCGAAGGCGAGGCCGACCAGCGCGTGCAGGGCGCTTTCGACCTCGACGCCCATCTGCCTGTTGAGCACCCAGAAATAGCCGGCGACGCCGAGCAGGCCGAGGCCGACGACGAGCATGCCGGTGATCGCGCCGCCGCGGAAGGCGACGTCCATCGCCTTGCCGATGCCGCTGCGCGCGGCCTCGGCGGTGCGCACGTTGGCGCGCACCGAGACGTTCATGCCGATGTAGCCGGCCGCGCCCGACAGCACCGCGCCGACCAGGAACCCGATCGCGGTCTGCCAGTTGAGGTTGAAGCCGATGACGAGGAACAGCACCACGCCGGCGATCGCGATCGTCGTGTACTGGCGGTTGAGGTAGGCGCGCGCGCCTTCCTGGATCGCGCCGGCGATCTGCTTCATGCGTTCGGTGCCGGCGGGTTTCGCCGTGATCCAGCGCGCCGAGAAGATCCCGTACAGGATCGCGATGACGGCGCAGGCCAGCGCCAAGGTCAAACCGTACTGCTCCAGCATGAACCCCTCCCCGAATGGAAGAACCTGGAATTTCTGACGACCGAGCAAGTTGTGGGCTGCGCGCGGCCGGGCCGCGGGCAACCGCCCGACTATCGCACAGGCGCGCGGCGCGCGATATGCGCATTGCAGCGTGGCGGCGGGTCGAAGGCGGATTCAGGGCGACCGTGGCAGGCTCGGCCCGTCCCGCATGGAGAAGCCCGATGCGCCCGCGTCCGTCCGTCCTTGCCGCGCTTCCCGCGCTCGCCCTCGCCGCCGGCCTCGCGGCGGCCGCCACCGATCCCGCGCCGGAGGTGCAGCGCCCGCCGGCCGCGCCGCAGGCGGTCGGCGTGGTGCATGCCCTGCGCACCATTCCCGAGGCCTGCGCGCGTTTCGAAGGGCGCTTCACCGGCGATCCGGCGCAGCCCTACCGCTACGAGGTGGTGCGCACGAGCCCCGCCTGCCAGCCGCGCGCGGCGCTGGTGCGCGCGGACAAGGCCAGGCCGGAGGCGGCCCGCGGCTGGATATTCAACGACCTGGTCCGGGTGCCGAACGCCGCCTGTCCCCGCCAGCAGGCGGTGCTGCGCATCTGGCGCCATCCGGCCGACGCGACTCCGCCTACGCTGGACGCCCAGGGCCGCTCGCGGATCTACCTGCAGGAGTCGATCGACAAGGCCAAGGCCGGCGCGCTGCCGCGGGTGCCGCTGTACACGGCGACGCTGGAGGTGGAAGGCCGCTGCGACGGCTGACGGCCGCTGTTCCGCCCGGCACCGGCGTCCCGGCCGGGACGCGCTCTGCGCGCCACGCTACGGCCGCGCCTGGTCGTCGTCCGCCGCGGGCGCCACCGGCTGGAGCGGACCGACCTCGACATGGGGAACCCGCTCCGGCGCCTTCCAGATCTGGTCCTGCAGGCGCCAGTACTGCTCCGGCTTCCAGTATTCCTCCGCGTAGTACTGGTCCCCGCGGAGGGTGAGGCCGGTGCCCGCCAGCGGACCGGTGAACGGGACGATGGTCAGGTTGCCGACGAAGCCCACCCGGCTGCCGGTGGCCTGGCGCGCTTCGCGCCTGAGGACTTTCTCCAGCCGCGGCTTGGCGACGTCGTCGCCGTACTCGGCCAGGATCGCCTGCCCGCGCCGGATCGCGTCGCGTCGTTCATCCGCCGACAGCGCGTTCCAGTAGATCTCCCGGTACACGATGAAGTCGTGGTACATGCGCTCGGCGGCGATGTCCATCCACGCATAGGCGAGCGGGCGGTCCCTGGGCACCCCGACGCCGTCCCAGTACATGCCCGCGATCATCGCCTGCGACGGCTTGTCGGCGTAGCGCGCGGCGCGCAGGAGTTCCTGCAACGCCACCCCGTAACGGCCGGCCGCGTAGTCGCGCACGCCTTCCGCGCGCCAGCGCAGGTCGGGATGGGCGGCGAGGAAGCCTTCGGTCAGCACGTCCGGGTCGATGCCCGGCGCGTGCGGCCCTTGGCTGGCCGCCGCCATCCCCGTCGCACCAAGCAGGCAAACCAGCGCCAGCCTCGTCCGCATCGCGTTCATCCAGTCTCGTCCTTCCGGGCCTGTTCCAGGACGCCCACGGCGGCGGGCGTGCCGTCGCGGGCCCATGCGTCCGCAACAATGCGAACAAACAGCCCCGCCGGCCTATGGGCGCCGCAACGGGGCGCCGGAGAGGCTGGCGGGACATCGTGCGGCGGACGCTGGAATTCCACCAGGATCCATCGGCACGCAGGCAAGCTGCCATCCCGGGCTCCGCCGGCGCAACCCGCTCCGGACCGGTGGCAGGCAG
>JBQCFN010000005.1:0-6251 GCA_051959035.1 Lysobacteraceae bacterium
CGGCTGTCGCGATGTTCCGGCAGCCAGCGCAGGGCCGTGTCCGGACCGGTTTCCCGAAACGCCGGCAACAAAAAACCGGCACGCGGCCGGTTCTTTGTAACTGCTTGAATTTGTTGGTCGGGGAGACCGGATTTGAACCTGCGACTTCTACGTCCCGAACGTAGCGCTCTACCAGGCTGAGCTACACCCCGACGGGAGCCGCGCATTCTAGCGAGCGGCCATGCGCGCAGGCAAGCCTCCAGGGGGCGCCGGTTTGGCCGCCGGCAGGGTGGGCGCGACGCTGCCTTAGACTATGCGGCCCGCGCGCGCGTCGGCGCGCGTCGTTTTGCGACGGAGTCCCGCCCTTGGCCGCCCAGCCGATCAAGCCCCGCACGCCGCCCGGCGTGATGGAACTGCTGCCGCGCGAGCAGATCGCCTTCCAGCGCATGCTCGACGCGATCCGCGCCACCTTCGAGCGCTTCGGCTTCCTGCCGGTGGAAACGCCGGTGATGGAGCTGTCGGAGGTGCTGCTGACCAAGACCGGCGGCGAGACCGAGCGGCAGGTCTATTTCGTGCAGTCCACCGGCGCCCTGGGCAAGGCGTCCGGAGGCGGCGCCGGCGAGGCGCTGCCCGAGTTCGCGCTGCGCTTCGACCTGACCGTGCCGCTGGCGCGCTACGTCGCCGAGCACGAGCACGCGCTGGCGTTCCCGTTCCGCCGCTACCAGATGCAGCGCGTGTACCGCGGCGAGCGCGCCCAGCGCGGCCGCTTCCGCGAGTTCTACCAGTGCGACATCGACGTGGTTGGCAAGGACAGCCTGTCGCCGCGCTACGACGCCGAGATCCCGGCGGTGATCGCCGCGGTGTTCGAGCAGCTGGCGATCGGCGACTTCACCATCCAGCTCAACCATCGCAAGCTGCTGCGCGGCTGGTTCGAGGGGCTTGGCATCGGCGACGGCGAGCGGCAGGTGGCCGTCCTGCGCGAGCTCGACAAGCTCGACAAGCGGGGCGAGGACGCGGTGCGGGCGACGTTGGAGGGCGAGGGCTACGCGCTGTCGGCCGAGGTCGCGGAACGGTTGCTGGCGTTCTCGCGCATCCGCGCGCGCGGCCACGACGCCGCGCTGGCGGCGCTGGACGCGCTCGGCGCCGGCACGCCGCTGTTCGAGGAAGGACGCGCCGAGCTGCGCCAGGTCTTCGCCCAGCTGCGCGCGCTCGGCGTGGCGGACGCGCGCTGCGCGCTCAACCTGTCGATCGCGCGCGGGCTGGACTACTACACCGGCATCGTCTACGAGACCACCCTCGACGCGCATCCGCAGATCGGCTCGATCTGCTCCGGCGGGCGCTACGACGACCTCGCCAGCCATTACACGAAGTCGAAGCTGCCCGGCGTGGGCATCTCGATCGGCCTGACCCGGCTGTTCTGGCAGCTGCGCGAGGCGGGCATCGTCAGCGCGGCCGAGAGTTCGGTGGACGTGCTGGTCGCGCTGCTCGACGACGCCGGCCTGCCGGCCGCGCTGGCGCTCTCGCAGCGGCTGCGCGCGGCCGGCCTCAACGTCGAGACGCAGCTGGAGCCGCGCAAGCTGGCCAGGCAGCTGCAGTACGCCGACCGCGCCGGCATCCGCTTCGTGGTGATGCGCGGCAGCGAGGAGGAGGCCCGCGGCGTGGTGGCGGTCAAGGACCTGCGCCGGGGCGAGCAGTTCGAAGTGGCCGAGGCGGCGTTGGCCGCGGCGCTGCGCGAAGCCCGGGATGCTGCTCCCGCGCCGCGGCCTGAGGTGGCGCGATGAGCGCCGCGGTGCGGCTGGACGGGCGCTCGCTCACCCGTGCGCAGCTGGTGGCGGTGGCGCATGGCGCGCCCGTTGGGCTGGACGAGGGCGCGTTGCAGGCGGTCGCCCGCGCCGCCGACTTCCTCGCCGAGCAGATCCGCCGCGAGGAGCCCATCTACGGCGTGTCGACCGGCTTCGGCAGCAACGCCGACAAGCTGCTCGGCGGCCATCCGATGCGCGACGCCGACGTCGACGCGCGTACGCCTTCTCGCAACCTGCACGTCGAGTTGCAGAACAACCTGATCGTGACCCACGCCGTGTGCGTGGGCGAGCCGTTCGCGCCCGAAGTGGTGCGGGCGATGCTGTGCATCCGCATCAACACGCTGCTCAAGGGCCATTCCGGCATCCGCGTGCAGACCCTGCAGGCGCTGGCCGCGCTGCTCAATGCCGGCGTGGTGCCGGTGGTGCCGCAGCTCGGCTCGGTCGGGGCGTCCGGCGACCTCGCGCCGCTGTCGCACCTGGCGATCGTGCTGCTCGGCGGTGGCGAGGCGTTCTTCCGGGGCGAGCGGCTGCCCGGCGCCGAGGCGCTGCGCCGCGCGGGCCTCGCGCCGGTCACGCTGTCGTACAAGGAGGGCCTCGCGCTCAACAACGGCACCGCGCAGATGCTGGCCTGCGGCGTGCTCGCGCTGCAGCGGCTGGAGGACCTGCTCGACACCGCCGACCTCGCCGCGGCGATGACGATCGATGCGTTCGCCGGCCGGCTGGGCGCGTTCGCGGAGGAGGTGCACGCGCTGCGCCCGCACCCCGGGCAGGTGCAGGCCGCCGCCCACCTGCGCCGGCTGCTGGAAGGCTCCACGCTCGCCGACATCGCCTACCACCTGGTGCCGCGCTTCCGGCAGTGGCAACCCGGCAGCTGGGACACGCCGGAATCGCGCGCGCTCACCTTCGACATCGGCTGGGACTGGGTGCCGCTGTCGCAGCGCCACGGCCGCGAGAAGTTCTACACGCGCTTCAAGCCGTTCCGCGGCGGCAAGAAGCACCAGCCGCAGGACAGCTACTCGCTGCGCTGCGTGCCGCAGGTGCACGGCGCGGTGCGCGACGCGGTCGCGCAGGCGGCGCGCGTGCTCGAGGTCGAGCTCAACGCGGTGACCGACAATCCGCTGGTGTTCCCGGAGGCGCGGGCCGAGCACGTCGAGCGGCAGGTCGTCTCGGCCGGCCACTTCCACGGCATGCCGCTGGCGCTGGCGATGAGCTACGTCAAGGCGGCGATCCCGGTACTGGCGTCGATCTCCGAGCGGCGCCTCAACAAGCTGGTCGACCCGGCCACCAGCGACGGCCTGCCGCCGTTCCTGATCGGCAACGAGGATGGCACCGAGTCGGGCCACATGATCGTGCAGTACACCGCGGCGGCGATCGTCAACGATCTGGCCAGCCGGGCGATGCCGGCGTCGGTCTATTCGATCCCGACCTCGGCGAACGCCGAGGACCACGTTTCGATGGGCGCCAACGAGGCGCGCCACGTGCTGGCGATGGCCGACGACCTCGGCAAGGTGCTGGCGCTGGAGCTCTACACCGCGGCGCAGGCGCTCGACCTGCGCCGGGACATGATCAACGCGGCGCGCGCGCTGGCCGCGCGCGGCGACGCCGGGGATTTCGCGGCCAAGGTCCAAGGCGGCCCGCCGCCGGGCGATCCGCAACGCGACGAGTTCCTCGCCGAGGTCGAAGCGCTGCGGGCCGAGCTGGCCGAGGCGCCGGCCTTCCGGCCGGGCAGGCCGGTCGCCGCGGCGCATGCGGTGATCCGCGACGCCATTCCCTTCCTCGACCGCGACCGCGCGCTCGACGGGGAGGTCGCGGAGGCCGTGCGCCTGGTGCGCGACGGGCTCGTGCTCGAGGCGGCGCGGAGCGCGCTTGGCTAGCCGCGCGCCGAAGCCACCCGCGGACCTGCCGGTCGTGCATTTCGGCGATGCGGCCGGGTGGGATGCGTGGATCGAGGCGCACCACGACAGCCCGGGCGCCTGGCTGAAGATCGCCAAGAAGGACGGTGGCGCCGCGTCGGTGAGCTATGCCGACGCGCTCGACGTCGCCCTCTGCCACGGTTGGATCGACGGCCTCAAGCACGCGTTCGATGCGAGTTTTTTCCTGCAGCGCTTCACGCCGCGCCGGCCTGGCGGCCTCTGGTCGAAGGTCAACGTCGGCAAGGCCAAAGCGCTGATGGCCGCCGGACGCATGCGCGAGGGCGGATTGCGCGAGATCGAGGCGGCGAAAGCGGACGGTCGATGGGCGGCCGCCTATGACAATGCGCGCGCCGCCACGCCACCGGACGAGCTCCTGGCCGCGCTGGCGGGCAACCCCGCCGCGGAGGCCTTCTTTGCGTCGCTCGACAGGGCCAACCGCTACGCGGTGTGCTGGCGCGTGCAGACCGCGCGCACGCCCGGGACGCGCAAGGCGCGCATCGACAGGCTGGTCGCGATGCTCGCGCGCGGCGAGAAGATCCACGGTTGACCGCGCGCCGCGTGGGCGCCGGGCTCGCGTGGTGCCGCCGGTCCCCGAGTGCGCCTAGGCGACGTCGATGCCGTCGAACGAGGTGACGCGCGGGTGGCCGTGGGTCGCCTCGCCGGTGCGCGGCTGCGGGTAGTCCCCGCGGCGGTCGACCAGCACCGTACGCAGGCCGGCCTCGCGCGCGGCGTCGAGTTCTTCCACCACGTCGGAGAGGAACAGGATGTCGCCCGGTGCGCGGCCGAGCGCCTGCGCGATGCGCCGGTAGCTGTCGGCGTCGCGCTTGTGGCCCATCTCGGTGTCGAAGAAGCCGGCAAACAGCGGGCCGAGATCGCCCGCTTCGGTGTGCCCGAAGAACAGCCGCTGCGCCGGGACCGAACCCGAGGAATACACCGCCAGCGCATGTCCGCCGTCGTGCCAGCGGCGCAGCGCGTTGGCGGCGTCGGGATAGATGTGCGCGCGGTAGTCGCCCTGCGCGTAGCCGTCGGCCCACAACAGGCCCTGCAGCGCCTTCAGCGCCGTGTGCTTGCGGTCCTGGTCGATCCAGCCCTGCAGCGTCTCCACGATCATCTCGTCGCTGCACATCCCGCCGTTCTCGGTCGCGACGGCGTCCAGCCAGCGCCGGACGTCAGGCTCGTCGCCGTGCTCCCGCACGAAGTCGGGCAGCGCGCGGCGCGCGTAGGGGAACAGCACGTCCTTGACGAAGGAGATGCTGCTGGTGGTGCCTTCGATGTCGGTGAGGATCAGCGGCTTGGGCATGCGTGCGTCGTCCGGCGGGGCAGGACGCCTTCGGGGGCGGGGAGAGGCGGCCCGGCGGGCCGGGCGGAGGCGCCGGCCGCTCAGCCCGCCTGGCGGGGCTCGTAACGAGGGAATTTCCGCGCGATGTCGGTGCCGCTGAAGTGCCCGACCCAGCCATCCGGATTGGTGAAGAAGCGGATCGCGACGAAGCTCGGCTCCGGGCCCATGTCGAACCAGTGGGTCATGCGGTCTGGCACGGCGATCAGGTCGCCCGCCTCGCACAGCACCTCGTACACCTTGCCCTCGACGTGCAGGGTGAACAGGCCCGAGCCGGCGACGAAGAAGCGCACCTCGTCTTCCTTGTGGAAGTGCTCGTCGAGGAACTTGCGGCGCATGGCCTCGCGGTCGGGATGGTCGGGTGCGATGCTGACGACGTCGACGGTGCGGAAGCCGCGCTCGGCGACCAGGCGCTGGATGTCGCCGGCGTAGGCGGCCATGATCGTCGCCGGCGGGTCTCCCGGCCGCACCGGCTGGGTCGCCTGCCATTGCTCGAAGGCGACGCCGATGCGCTGCAGTTCCGCGGCGATGCCGGGGGCGTCGCCGGCGACGAGCAGCGGCTCGTCGGGATGGTCGTCGGCGAAGATGCGCAGGCGGCTCATGGGCACAGCTTCCTCAGTTCCAGTTCGCAGCCGAGCAGGAATTCGAACGCCTCCAGGTGGCGGCGCGCCTCGGCCATGTCGCGGCCCCAGGCGTACAGGCCGTGGCCGTCGATCAGGTAGCCCCACATCGGCTGCCGGTCGAGCAGGGCGTCGACCTGCGCGGCGAGCGTGCGCATGTCCTGCGAGTTGGGCAGCACCGGCAGGTCGAGCTCGGTGTCGTGGGTGGTGGTGCCGGCGAACGCCTTGAGCAGCTCGTAGCCCTCGAGGTGGACGCGGCCGGCGCCGGCGTACAGCCGCGAGGCGACGGTCTGGTTGCGCGAATGCGTGTGCAGCACGCAACCCACGTCGGCGAAGCGCCGGTAGAGCTGGGTATGCAGCAGGGTCTCGGCGGACGGGCGATGGTCGGTCGCGACCGGGTTGCCGTCGAGGTCGACCACCATGATGTCGGCCTCGGTGAGCCGGCCCTTGTCACGGCCGGAGACGGTGATCGCCGCGTGGCGGTCGTCCAGCCGGCGCGAGAAATTGCTGCTGGTCGCCGGCGTCCAGCCCTCCGCGGCCAGCTCGCGCACGTGGGTGATGATCTCGCCGGCGAGGTGGCGCAGGTGCTGGGGATCGAAGG
>JBQCFN010000006.1:0-8761 GCA_051959035.1 Lysobacteraceae bacterium
AGGCCTTCGCCGACGCGCCCGGTGCGCGGGCGGCGGACCAGGCACCGAACGCGTTCGCGCTCGCCGCGCATCCACGGCGCCCCGGCCCGCGGGTCGCCCTGCTGCTGCCCTACGGTGCAGCGATGGCGCGCCACAGCGCGCTGCTCGACATGACCCGCGATGCGGACGGCATCATCCGCGACGTGCCGTTGCGGGCCGAAGCCGGCGACTGGGCCCTGCCGTCGCTGGCGTTGCAGGTGGCCTCGGCGGCCACCGGCCGCGCGCCGGCGTCCTTTCCGGCGTCGGTGCGGGTCAACTGGCGCAGCGAGGCCGCCGACCGCCTGCCCTACGTCAGCGCCGCCGACCTGATCGAAGGCACCGCGGTGTGCCGCCCGCAGGGCCAGCCGCTGCCCGACCTGCGAGGCCGCAGCGTGTTCGTCGGCTACACCGCCGCCGGCCTCAACGACGCCAAGCCGACGCCGGTGGCCGCGGCCACGCCCGGCGTCGAGATCCATGCCGAAGCCGCCGAGGCGCTGCTCGCCGACAGCGCGATCTGGATGCCACCCGCCGGCTTCAAGTACCTGCTGGCGGCGGTGCTGGTCGCGCTCACGGGGCTGTTCTTCTTCCGCGGCGAGCCGGCCTGGGAGCTGGACGCGATCTTCGTCGCCAGCAACCTCGTGCTGCTCGGCGCGGCGTGGGTCGGGCTCACCGCGTTCGGCGTGTTCATCGACATCTTCGCCGCGCTCGGCTTCGTCAGCCTGTGCTTCGGCCTGTGCCGCCTCTACGCGGCCACCCAGCGCGGCCGCGCCATCGGCAACGACGACTACCGGCCGCAGTTCGACCCGGCCGACCACCGCTGGCTGGCGCTGGCGCGGCTGCGCTTCGTGCCCGATCCCGGCCTCGACCGGCGCGCGCTCGGCCGCCGCCTGCGCGAATACCGCCGGCGCCTGCGCCGCTTCCTCTACCAGGGCACGGACGCGGTCGCGCTGGAAGGCATCGTCGAATACAAGAGCTGGCTCTGGGAAGCGATGAACGACGTCACCGTGCTCGTCTGGGGCGGCGACGACCGCGCCGCGGTGGCCGCCATGGCCGAACGCGAGCTGCGCGCGCTGCACGCCTACCTGTCGGGCCTGGACGACGTGCTGCCCGACGACGGCAGCGTGCGCGTGGCCAGCCTCATCAGCGAGGCGGTGGCCGCCGACGAGCCGATCGCCCAGACCCGCGCGCGGGTGTGCGCGGTGCTCGGCCGCCTGCTGCAGAGCCACGAGGAGCGCGCGCTGTCGCTGCACGACGCGTTCGCGGCCGACGAACTGCCCACGCCGGCGGCGCGCGCGGACGCGCCCGTCGCTGGCCCCGCGTAGTGCCCGATTCCGTATATCCCCGGACGACCGCCCCACTGGAGACCGCGCAATGCCCATGGTCCGTGCCCGTTCCGCCCGCCTGCTGCCCGCGCTGCTGCTCGGCCTGCTGCCCGCCGCCTTCGCCGCCGAGATGGCCGCGGTGGTGCACAAGGCGTCGGTCGACGTGCACGCATCGCCGGACTTCGGCGCGCCGACCGTGGCGACGCTGAAGAAGGACGCGCAGGTCGGCGTGTCGGGCCAGCAGGGGCTGTGGTTCCAGGTCGCGCTGCCCGGCGGCAAGCAAGGCTACGTGCGGGTCAACGACGTGCGCATGGCGTACGCCGGCAAGGAATCCGGCGGCGCGAACGTGCAGGCGCTGTTCTCGGGCAAGGCCGGCAAGGGCCGGGTCACCGAGACCGCGGGCGTGCGCGGGCTCGACGAGAGCGACCTGAAGGCCGCCGCCTTCGACGACGCGCAGCTGCGGAAGATGGAGTCCTACCGCGTCGGCGCGGACGCGGCGGCCGCAAGCGCGCGCGCGAAGGGCCTGCAGGACACCCAGGTCGCCTACGCCACCGAGCTCAAGCCATCCGCGAAGAAGGGCGGCGCGACCCAAGCGCAGAAGCGCGGCGGGCTGGCGCTGGCGCGGGGATTGCTGTCGTCGCTCGGCGTCGGCACCGGCAGCACGGGCGACTCGGCGATGAATGTCGCCGACGCGGCGGCCGGCAAGTCGGACGAGGAGCAGACCGCCGAGGAACTCGCGCTCGGGCCGGAAATCGCGGGCCGCGTGCTCGGTGCTGCCAGGCTGGTGCGCGACGACGCGGCGCAGCGGCGGGTCAACCGCATCGGCCGCTGGATGGCCTCGCACACCTCGCGCCCGGACCTGCCGTGGAGCTTCGGCGTGATCGACTCCCAGGAGATCAACGCCTTCGCCGCGCCCGGCGGCTACATCCTGATCACCCGCGGCATGTACGACCTGCTCGCCGACGACGCCGAGGTCGCGGCGGTGCTGGGCCACGAGATCAGCCACGTCGTGCAGCGCGACCATTACAACGTGATCCGCAAGCAGGAAACGGCGTCGGCGGTGGAGGAAGCGGCCTCCAGCCAGGTCGACGTCGGCGGCGGGCTGGCCGGGGAAATGGCGAAGGACTACGTCCGCAGGCACGGCGCGGCGGTGATGCTGACCAGCCTCGACCGCGGCGCCGAGTACCGCGCCGACGAAGCGGCCCAGGTCTACCTCGCGCGCGCCGGCTACAACCCGCTGGCGCTGTACGCGGTGCTGCAGAAGATGACCGCCTTCGGCACCGAGTCGGCGCGGATGGCGCAGCTGTACAAGACCCACCCGCCGCTGGCCGACCGGCTCGACCGCATCGAGCGCAGCCATTACGCGGGCATGGAGCAATACACCAGCCGCCAGTAGGCGGCGACTAGACACTTCCCGAAGCCGCGCCCCACCCAGCCCCAGCCCGGCGCCAACAGCGATTGCGGAAATGTCGTCCCCGGCCGGGGTCCGGAGACCCGTGCGCCGGTGCCAGCCGCGACGGCCGGCATGAATGCGCCCTGCGCAGCGGCGCTCCGAGCCTTGGTGGGGAGCGGTGGCGGCCCGCAGCCGTGATGCAGCGCTGTCAGCGCACCAGCCGGATCGTCAGCGGATAGCGGTAATCCTCGCCATGCCAGGCCTTGATCGTCGCCACCACGCTGCACACCAGCCAGGTCAGCGCAATCCCCGCGCAGGCCAGCGCCAGCAGGATGCCGGCCGGCAGGGTGAGCACCAGGCCGATGCCCAGGGTGAACAGCGTCGCCCCCACCAGCGCCACCGCCAGCGCGCCGGCCGCGCAGGCGTAGAGCAGCATGCTGAGGTTGAAGTTGAGCGCCTCGCGCGCGTGCGCGGCGATGAAGGGCGAGTCGTCCTTCTTCAGCAGCCAGACCGCGAGCGCGGCGACGACGCCGGCGACGCCCGCCATCCAGCTGGTCAGCAGCGCGAGCAGGATCGCCGACAAGTGGGCCATCGCGGCCCAGTGCCGCTCGGTTTCGGCCGGAGCGGCGGGAGCGAGGGTGGCGGTGTTGTCCATGGCGCCTCCGGCGTGGATGGTCCCGTCCAGCATGGGGCCGCGCGCCGCCGATGCAAGCCAACCAACGGCCTATCCGCGGTTGCGCGGGCCGGAAACACGGACGCCGCCCGCAGGCGGCGTCCGCTGGAAGCGATCGTGGACGGGCTTACTTGATCAGGCGGATCGCGAAGGGATAGCGGTACGCCACGCCTTCGTTTGCCTTCAGCCCGGCGATGATGCTGAAGATCAGGCTCACGACCCAGGCGGCCAGGCTGATCAGGGGACCGATCAGGATGATGGTCAGCACGGTGCCGGCGACGTAGGCGATCAGGATGGTGATCTGGAAGTTGAGCGCTTCCTTGGCCTGGTCGTTCAGGAAGCCCTTGTCGGCCTTGTCCTTGTTGACCAGCCAGATGACCAGCGGCACGATGAATCCGAGGATGATGCCGGACAGGTGCGTCAGCATCGCCAGCGTGCGGTCTTCCTGCGTCGCCGGCGATGCCGCTTCGTTGAGTTCGCTCATGGAGTCCCCCGGGAAGTTGGATGGGTCGGTGCCCGTCGCCAATCGAAACACCTGCACTGACCAACGTCAATCGGTCCCCGCAACGGTCATCCGGCCGACCAGGATCGACCCGGTGAGGATGTGGGAGCGGCGGTCGACGTCGCTGCCGACCGCCTCGATCGCGGCGAACATGCGCCTCAGGTTGCCGGCGATGGTGATGCCGTCGACCGGCCAGGCGATGGCGCCGTCCTCGATCCAGAACCCGGCCGCGCCGCGCGAATAGTCGCCGGTGACCGGATTGATGCCCTGCCCCATCAGCTCGGTCACCAGCAGGCCGCGGCCCATGCCGCGCACCAGCGCGTCGAAGTCGCCGGCGTTGGCCGACACCTGCAGGTTGTGGACGCCGCCGGCGTTGGCGGTGGTCTGCAGGCCGAGCTTGCGCGCCGAATAGCTGCCGAGCACGTAGCGCTCGAGCACGCCGTCGCGGATGAGCGGCGACTGGCGCGTGGCCACGCCCTCCATGTCGAAGGCCGCCGAGCGGAAGCCGCGGCGCAGGAACGGCAGTTCCTCGATCGAGAACCATCCGGGGAACAGCCGCTGCCCGGCGCAGTCGACCAGGAAACTCGCCTTGCGGTACAGCGCGCCGCCCGACACCGCGCCCAGCAGGTGGCCGACCAGCGAGCGCGCGACCTCCGCGGCGAACAGCACCGGCATCTCGCCGGTCGCCACCGAACGCGGCTGCAGGCGCCCGGCCGCGCGTTCCGCCGCGCGGCGGCCGACCGCCGCCGGCGCTTCCAGGTCGTCGGACGCGAGCGCCGTGGTGTACCAGCCGGGGCGCGGCAGGCCCGCGCCGCCCCCGGCGTTGAGCGCGCAGCCGTTGGTGTGCTGGGTGCGGCGCGCGCGGCCGACGAAGCCGTGCGAGTTGGCGTAGACGTGCAGCGAGGCGCCGGTTCCGATCGAGGCGCCGTCCGAGTTCTCGATGCGGCGGTCGCTCTCGCGGCCGGCGTGCTCGCAGGCGAGCGCGAGATCGATGGCGCGGTCGGCCTCCAGCGCCCAGGGGTGCCACATGTCGAAGTCGGGGAAGGAACCGTCTTCGGCACGCGCCATCAACGCGGCGTCGGCCAGCCCGGCGGCCGGATCCTCCTCGGTGTGCTTCGCGATCGCGCAGGCCTGGTCCACCGTCGCGTCGAGGCTGGACTCGCGCAGGTCGGCCGTGCTCGCGCTGCCCTTGCGCCGGCCGAAGAACACGGTGACGGCGATGCCACGGTCGCGGGTGGACTCGACTGTCTCCACCTCGCCCATGCGCACGTTGACGTTGAGGCCGTGCTCCTCCGAACACGACACCTCGGCCTGGGTGGCGCCGCGCTGGCGGCAGCGGTCGAGCAGCTGCCCGGCGATGGCGGCGAGCCGCTCGAGCCGCTCGGGGCTGTCGTCGGCGACGGAAGGGGATGAAGGGACGATGGTGTTCAATGGCTTATCCTTTGCACTGTTGCCTGCCGGGGCCGCTGCGCAATGCAGCGTGCCTGCCGCATGCGACCGACGAGGACATGAGCGCATGCGCGGACGCGACCCCGACAGCGGTGAATTCCTTGCCCCCAGCCGCAGTGCGCAGCGCCGCGCGGCGCTGGACGTGCTGGCGCTGGGGCAGAAGCTGTCCACCCTGTCCGATGCGCAGCTCGCGCGCCTGCCGATCCCGGAGGGCCTGCTGCCGCACATCGTCGAAACGCGCCGCATCACCTCGCACGTCGCGCACAAGCGCCAGCTCGCCTTCCTCGCCAAGCAGATGCGGCGCGAGGACGAGGAGGCGCTGGACGCGATCCGCGACGCGCTCGACGAGCACGGCGAAAGCGCGCGCCGCGAAACCGCGCTGATGCACCGCGTCGAGGCCCTGCGCGAACGGCTGCTGGCCGACGGCGACGCCGCGCTGGCGGAACTGCTGGCCGAACACCCGCGCGCGGACCGCCAGCACCTGCGCCAGCTGGTCCGCAACGCGCTCGACGAGCGCCACCGCAACAAGCCGCCGCACGCGTTCCGCGAGCTCTACCGCGCATTGCGCGAACTGCTGGCGCAAGGCGGCGGGGCGGCAGAGGACGCGCAGCCGGACAGCGACGATTCTTCCGGCGCGGAAGCCTGAAGCGCGGCGCTTGGCCGGCCCCTCTCCCACCGGGGGCGTCGGGGCCAGGGCCGGGACGGGCGCAGCGTGCGAGCTTGTCCGTCCCAGCGGCCCGGGCCCTGGCGTTGCCTTCATTCCGACCCGCATCCTCCCTTGGCGCCTCCTCCCGGAGGGAGACGGAAAACCCGGCCAGGACGCCAGCACCCAGGCTTCCATCACGCCTGCGTCCCGCCCACCGTCAGCTGGTCGATCAGCAGCGAGGGCTGGCCGACGCCGACCGGCACGCTCTGGCCGTCCTTGCCGCACACGCCGACGCCCTCGTCGAGCGCGAGGTCGTTGCCGATCATGCGGACCCGCTGCATGGTTTCCGGACCGTTGCCGATCAGGGTCGCGCCCTTCACCGGCGCGGTGACCCGGCCGTCCTCGATCAGGTAGGCCTCGGTCGCCGAGAACACGTACTTGCCGCTGGTGATGTCGACCTGGCCGCCGCCGAAGTTGACCGCGTACAGGCCCTTCTTCACCGAGCGGATCATCTCCTCCGGGTCGTGCGGGCCGGCCAGCATGTAGGTGTTGGTCATGCGCGGCATGGTCAGGTGGGCGAACGACTCGCGCCGGCCGTTGCCGGTCGGCTGCATGCCCATCAGCCGCGCATTGAGCGTGTCCTGCATATAGCCGACCAGCACGCCGTCCTCGATCAGCGTCGTGCACTGCGTCGGCGTGCCCTCGTCGTCGACGTTGAGCGAGCCGCGCCGGCCTTCCAGCGTGCCGTCGTCGACGATGGTCACGCCGGGCGACGCCACGCGCTGGCCGATGCGGCCGGCGTAGGTGGACGTGCCCTTGCGGTTGAAGTCGCCCTCCAGGCCGTGGCCGACCGCCTCGTGCAGCAGCACGCCCGGCCAGCCGCTGCCGAGCACCACCGGCATCACCCCGGCCGGCGCATCCACCGCCTCGAGGTTGACCAGCGCCTGCCGCAGCGCCTCGCGCGCGAAATGCTCGGGCTTGCCGTCGGCGAGCAGCTCGGCGTACGAATAGCGCCCGCCGCCGCCGGCGTAGCCGCTCTCGCGGCGGCCGTCCTGCTCGACGATCACCTGCACGTTGATGCGCACCAGCGGGCGCACGTCGGCGGCGATCACGCCGTCGCTGCGCGCGACGAGCACGGTGTCGACGCCACCGGCCAGGCTCACCATCACCTGGCGCACGCGCGGATCGGCCGCGCGGACCATGCGATCGACGCGCCGCAGCGCCTCGACCTTGTTCTCGTTGCCGAGCCCGTCGATCGGATCCTCGGCCGGGTACAGGCTGCGCCCCGTCGCCGGCACCAGCACGCGCGCCGGCTGCGCGCTGCCCTGCCGCGAGATCGCGCGCGCCGAGCCGGCCGCCTCCAGCAAGGCCGCGGTGTTGATGTCGTCGGAATAGGCGAAGCCGGTCTTCTCGCCGGAAATCGCGCGCACGCCCACGCCCTGCTCGATCGAGTGCGCGCCTTCCTTGACGATGCCGTCCTCGACGCTCCAGCTCTCGCGCCGCGAATGCTGGAAGTAGAGGTCGCCGAAGTCGATGCCCGGGCCGAGCAGCGCGCCGAACGCGCGGTCCAGCCCGTTGGCGTCGAGCCCGGCGGGCAGCAGCAGGCGGGATTCGGCGAGGCTCAGCGACTGGCTCATTGCGTTCCTTCTTGGTGGGCCCGGGCCATGCGGCCGCAGGCGGCGTGATGCCCGCGCGAAAGCGGCGCGGCGGAGGGAAGCGCGGACGCCATCGATCTGCGGCCGCGCCCGCGGGAATCAACCGCTGCTGGCGTCCTCACGCTGCGCGGTGGCGCGCGACTGCTCGCGGCTGATCACCTCGACCTTGGGATCCTTCCACGGCCCGGTCACGCGATAGGTCTTCGCGCCGAGGCGGCCGAGCGGCTTCTGCAGCACCGCATTCGCGGCCGCGCCGATCGCCGCGCCCACCGGGCCGCCGGCGATCGCGCCGGCGACGGTGAGGAGGTTGCCGGTCTTGGGCAGCACCTCGACCGTCTGGTCGAACGCCTGCGCGCGCAGGTCGGCGCCACCCCGGATGCGGATGTCGGCGGCCGGGCCGTCGATCGCGAGGTTGTCGGTGCGCGCGACGCCGTCGTCCAGGCGCACGTCGCCGTGCAGGCGGTCGAAGGCCAGGCCCTTGTCGAACAGGTCGCGGAAATCCAGGGTCAGCCGGCGCGGCAGCTGGGCGATGCTGAGCAGGCCCAGCACGCGGCCGGCGCCGGGTTCGAGCTCGGTGAGCTGGCCATCGCGCGCATCCAGGTGCAGCACGCCCTGCAGGCTCGCCACCCCGAACGCCGACGGACTGCCCGCCCAGCTCGCATCCAGCGCGGCCTTGCCCCTGCCGCCGGACAACTGGCCGCCATAGCCGAAGCCGGCCAGCAGCGCGCCGAAGTCCTGGCTGTCGATGGCGAGCGACAGGCGCGTGCGCGCCACCGCGCCGACGCCGGTCCAGTCGCCCTGCACGGCGAGCTGCTGCTTCGGCGAATGCGCCTGCAGCTGCTCGATGCGCAGCCCGTTGGGCAGCGGCCGCGTGCGCAGCGTCGCCGCGCCGAGCGCCGCGTCGCGCACGCGCAGGTCGTCGACGTCGATCGCCAGCGCCGGCACCTTGGCCGGATTGACGTCGCCGGCGGCATCGTCGCCGCCCGCGGCCGTGCCCGCTCCGGCGGCCACGCCCCCGACGTCGCGCCAGTGCGCGCGCAGGAAATGGCCGGCGATCGGCGCGCCGTCCGCGTCGGGCACGCTGAGCCGGCCGGCCAGCGCCG
>JBQCFN010000007.1:0-5612 GCA_051959035.1 Lysobacteraceae bacterium
TAACTGACATGCAGGAACGGCGTGCGTCCGTGCGCCAGCGCGTCGTTGGTGAGGAACGCGGTGAGGCGCCGCGCATAGCCGCGGCCGGTGCAATCCGGATGCGTGCAGATCGCGCTCATCTCGACGTGCCCGTGCGTGCCCAGGCGCTCCCCGATCATCGCCGCCAGCCGGCCATCGACGTAGATCCCGAAGTAGCGCCCGAGCTCCATCGTGCGCGGGCGGAAATAGTGCGGGTACACCCGCGCGGTGAGCGCGAGCACGTCGTCGCGGTGGCCCTCGTCCAGGGCGACGACGTCCGGGCCGTCGACCACCGCCAGCGGCTCGGCGCAGGCCATCTGCGCGAGGTCGGCGAAGCCCTGCAGCCGCCAGCCGTCCGGCACCAGGTGCGGCGCGATCCCGAGCAGGTACACGCTTTCGCCGGGCGCGACCAGGGCGTCGAGCGCCGGGCCGACGTCGGCCCCGGCGTGCGCGATGCCGAGGAACGGCGCGTACTCCGCCGGATAGCGCGCGACCTCGCCGACGCGCCGGGCGATCGCCTGGTGCCGGGTGGCGAGCGAGGACCAGAACGGATTGTCGAGTTCGTCCACCTGCATCCCGATTCCTGCATTGGCCGGCGACCATACCCCGCCACGCCTTCCGCCGCGCCCTGCGGGCCGGCGTTTTGCCGGGGCATGCACGCGGGGAGTTTGAACGCGTTTCCGGTTTGGCGGCGGCCGCGCGGTTCTCGCCTCGCGACGTCGCCAGTGGGCCGGATCGCACGATCCAAGCCCGCGCCGAAGCGCCGGGCCGGGGATTCCCGACACCCGGCGGGTATCGGGGAGTGGGTGCGCAGCGCACGTTCGGATCCCCCATCCCGGCGGCGCCCTTCGCCCCAGTGCGGCCGCGACCCGGGGGGCGGGCACCTGCCGACAGCGGCTCGTCGGCTCGCCACGGAGGCCGGAAGCATTGCGTGTCCCCCGGTGGGGACGCCGCGGCGCACGCTCCCCCGGTCCGGCGCAGCGCGCCTTGCGTTCGCGCCGGCGCGCGGCAGGGCCGCGCGAGCTGCCCGTGCTCCCCTGCCCCGATTCGGGCGCGCGCCCTCCATGGCGCGCTGGGCGAAATACCCGCGGCCTCCCGGTCGCTCGAAAAGACACGGCCGCCTGAAGGGAAAGCGCGTCGTGCGCCACGCCAGCGATCGCGCGCCACCGCCGGCCTGTCCTGTCGAATCCCGCGGCCCGCGTTCGTCGCAGGAGAAGGACGCATCCGCGTCCGCAACGGAGGAATCCCGAATGGCCTACATCGACGGACTGGTGGCGGCGGTGCCCACCGCCAACAAGCAGCGCTTCATCGAGCACGCGAACCGCGTCGACTCGCTCTTCATCGAATCCGGTGCGCTGCGCGTGCTCGAGTGCTGGGGCGACGACGTGCCGGAGGGCAAGCTCACCGACTTCCGCCGCGCGGTGCAGGCGCAACCGGACGAGACGGTGGTGTTCTCCTGGATCGAATGGCCGGACAAGGCGATCCGCGACGCCGGCATGAAGAAGCTGATGGAAGACCCGCGCCTGGATCCAACGCAGCATCCGTTCCCCTTCGACGGCAAGCGGATGATCTTCGGCGGCTTTGCCCCGGTGGTGGACCTGCGCGGCTGACGGCTGCTTCGCGCCGACCGTGCGCGCTTGACCGGCCGTGCGCGCGGCGCATGCCACGCTCGGGGCATGCGCCTGCGGCTGGTGTCCTGGAACATCGAGAACCTCGCGCCCTGGCTCGCGGACGATGGCGCGCGGCTGGCGCAGTGGCATGCCCGCCGCGGCGCGCCCGACGTGCTGTGCCTGCAGGAAGTGCGCATCCGCCCGGGCGACGCGGAACTCGTCGACCGCATGCGCCGCGCGCTGCCGGGCTACGTTTGCCATGCGGCGCTCAACCGCGATCCGCGCAACGGCGGCTTCCGCGGCGGCCGCGCGTACGGCGTCGCCACCTGGGTGCGCGAGGACCTGGCGCCGATCGCGCTGGCCTTCGACTGGGACCGCGAGGGCCGCGCCTGCATCAGCCACCTGCCGGCCGCCAACGTCGCGATCGGCAACGTCTACGCGGTGAACGGCACCGTCCGGCCGCATTACGACCATGACCTCGACGCCGTGCACGGCGATCGCCATGCGTTCAAGCAGGCCTTCATCGCCCGCCTCGGCGGCGAACTGGCGACGCTGCAGGCGCACGGCCTGCGCCTGTTGCTGGCCGGCGACTGGAACGTGTCGCGCACGCGCCTGGACACCACGCCGCGCCTGCGCACCGAGGAGCCGCACGCGACCGCGCGCCGGCGCTTCGACGAGGAGTTCGTCGCCGGTCTCGGCCTGGTCGACGTGTTCCGCGCGCACCATCCCGACGCACGCGCCTACACCTGGTTCAACCGCCGCGCGCGCGGCGGCCGGCTGGACGCGGCGCGGGTGGACTTCGTGCTGGCGGGACGCGCGCTTGCCGATCGGGTGACGGCAACGGGCATCGATGCGGCGGAGGAGGCGCGGCCGGGCAGCGACCATGCGCCGGCGTGGGTCGAGCTGGACATCGAACCGGCGTGACGCCGCCAGGAGCACACGACGGGGCCGCGACGGCGCAAACGGAAACGGCCCGGTCACCCGGGCCGTTCCAGGCGCCTCGTCCGCGGCGTCAGGGCTGCGGCTTCAGTCCCAGGTAGGCGCCGGCCACCTGGATGGTCGCCCATACCTCGTTGTCGTCGGCGTCGAAGGCGCGCGCGAACAGCTGCTCGCCGGTCGCCTTGTCGCCGTGCAGGTAGTAGTACGCGCCGACCTCCGCCAGGTCCTTGGCTTCGTTGGGATTGCCGGCGAGGTAGGCGTCGAACATCGGCTTCGCCTTGTTCCATTCGCCCGCCTCCTCGTACACGCGGGCGATGCGGAAGGCGTCACCGTCGTCGTGCTTGCCCGCCAGCAGGGCGTCGAAGATCTGCTGGCCCTTCGCCTTGTCGCCGCCCAGGTACCACGCGCGGCCGACCGCGATGCGCTCCCAGCTGCCCTTGCCCGCCTGCACCAGCGCGGTGTCCAGCAACGCCCTGGCCGCCTCCTGGTTCGACTTGCCCTGGAACAACGAGGGCGACGATGCGGCCTTGACGCTGGCCGCGACGCCGACGCCCACGCCGGCCACGAACAGGACGGCGGCCGCGGCCGCGGTGATTCCCTTGTGCATGTGGGTCCCCTCGAGTGTGTGTGCCGGCGCGGCGCGCCGGGCCCGTTCCGTGCGGGCCGGGCGAGCATGCGGCGGTGCGGCGGGTCCGCGCAAGGGCGGCCGCGTGGCCGCCCCCGGCGCCAACCCGCATCCGGTCACCAGATGTGCACGCGATCCTGCGGCGCGCGCCACATCGGCTGGCCGGGCTTCACGTGGAAGGCCTCGTAGAACTCGGGGATGTTCGACATCGGCCCGAGCACGCGCCACTTCGCCGGCGCATGCACGTCCGACAGCAGGCGCTGGCGCAGGCGCTGCTCGCGCTGCTGGGTCATCCAGCCCAGCGCATAGCCGAGGAAGTAGCGCTGGGTCGGCGTCAGCCCGCCAATCTCCGCGCCGCGCTTGTACTGCTCGGTCTTCTTGAACGCCTCCAGGCCCAGCAGCACGCCGCCGTAGTCGGCGATGTTCTCGCCGAGGCTGGCCTTGCCGTTGATGTGCAGGCCCGGCAGCGGCTCGTAGGCGTCGAACTGCGCGACCATCTTCTGCGCGGCGGCGTTGAAGCGCTCTGCGTCCTCCTTGGTCCACCAGCCCGACAGGTTGCCCTTGGCGTCGTACTGGCGGCCCTCGTCGTCGAAGCCGTGGGTGATCTCGTGGCCGATCGTGCTGGCGGCCACGTAGCCGTAGGCGACCGCGTCGTCGACCTGCGCATCCGGCACGCCCGGCACCATGAAGATCGCCGCTGGCAGCACGATCTCGTTGTTGGACGGGTTGTAGTAGGCGTTGTAGGTCTGCGGGGTCATGTCCCATTCGGTGCGGTCGACCGGCTTGCCGAACTTGGACAGGTTGTCCTGGAACTGCCAGCGGCTGGCCGCCATCACGTTGGCCGCATAGGACTCACGGCCGACCTGCAGCGCGGAGTAGTCCTTCCACTTGTCCGGATAGCCGACCTTGGGCGTGACCGCGGCGAGCTTGGCCAGCGCCTTCGCCTTGGTGTCCGCGCCCATCCAGTCCAGCCGCTCGATGCGGTCGTGGAAGGTGGAGCGGATCGCCTCGACCATCGCGGTGTAGCGCTGCTTGGACGCGGCCGGGAAGTAGTCCGCCACGAAGATGCGGCCGAGCACCATGCCGAGCGCCTCGTTCTCGACGTCGATCACGCGCTTCCAGCGCGGGCGCTGCTCCTGCTGGCCGGACATCGTGCGACCGGCGAAATCGAAGTACTCGTCGTCGAAGGCCTTGGACAGGAACGGCGCGTAGTCCTCGACCAGGTGGTAGCGCAGGTAATCCTGCAGCACCGGCAGCGGCGTGGCCGCCAGCAGCGTGTCCTCGGCGGCGAGGAACTCCGGCTGGCCGACGATCACGTAGGACGGATGCAGGCCCCACGCGCCCAGCCGCGCGGTCCAGTCGATCGACGGCGTGTACTTCGCCGTCAGCTCGGCCGGCGACATCCTGTTGTAGTTCTTCTCCGGATCGCGCAGGTCCTCGAGCTTGCGCGACGCCTTGGCAAGCGCGGTCTCGAACGCCATGACCTGCACGGCGGCCTGCTTCGCCGCGGCGGGGTCGCGGCCGAGCAGCACGAAGGTCTTCGCGATGTGGTCGACGTAGGCGGCGCGGATCTTCGCCACCCCGGCTTCGGGGTTGAAGTAGAAGTCGCGCTCGGGCAGGCCGAGCCCGCCCTGGGCGATGCGCACCGCCATCGTCGCGCTGTCCTTGTCGTCCTGGCCGACGCCGGCGCGGAACAGGCCGGTCACGCCGATCGGCTTGAACGCGAACGCGGTGTCGAGCACGTCCTGCACCGAGCCGATGCGGTCGATGCGCGCCAGCTCCGCATCGAGCGGATGCACGCCGAGCCGGTCGGCCTTCGCCGCGTCCATCGCGGTGGCCCAGAAGTCGCCGATCTTCTGCTCGTCGCTGCCGGGCACCTGCGGCCTGGCCGCGGCCTGCTCGCTGATCGTGCGCAGCCGCGCGTACAGCTCGTCGTCCACCTCGTTGCCGATGCCCCAGCTCGCTTCCGACGCCGGGATCGGATGCGCCTTCAGCCAGCCGCCGTTGGCGTACTGGAAGAAGTCGACGCCCGGGTCGACCGAGGTGTCGAGGTGGGCGGCGAGGAAGTCCTGCCGCGGCGCGGTGGCGACGTCGGCGGCCGTGGCGCCGCCGGTGGCCAGCGCCAGCGCGGCCGTGAGCAGGGTCATGCGGAAGGAAGCGGAGCGGATCATCGGAGGTTCCCCGGGAAGGAAGCGCGCACTTTGCCGTCCGGCGGGGACCGGCGGCAAGCGCTGGAGGTCACGCGCGCCGCCGCCGGCATGAACCAAAGGCACCCCCGGGGCTATGCACGACCGACGGACGCCGTCGCCCGACGGGTCATCCGCGCGCGGCGGGCCGGCGTCCTTCCCATGCATCCACGCAACGAGGTGCGCCATGCAAGCGAAGCCGGAAGCGATCGTGAACACGCTAGTGCCCGGTGG
>JBQCFN010000008.1:0-2772 GCA_051959035.1 Lysobacteraceae bacterium
GGCGGATCCAGGCTGGGTTCCCGGGTGCGTCGTGCCTGCCCGGGCCGGCGGTGTCGCGGCGGTCCTTTCCTTCGCCGGCGCTAATGCCGTCGCCGTGCCTTGGCGCCGGTCGCCTCGGTCATCTCGACCTGCATGGTGAAGGTACGCACGTCGCCCGGGAACAGCGCGCCCACGCCGACCACCTGGCGGGCGATCTCCTCGCCGCGCTCGTTGCGGATCGCCAGCACCATGGAATATTCGTGCACCACGTCGCCCGCGGGCGCGACCAGCGTGCCCTCGATGCCGAGCGGCACGCTGCGCGTCTTCGCGCGCTGCATCGACGCCTCGTCGTAGCGCAGGTGGCCCCGGCAGGCGGGGCACACGCTGGCGCTTTCGAGGATGACGGCCTTGCAGTGCGGGCAGGCGCGGGTGGCGCCCGGGCTGCCCTGGCGCGCGGCGTTCATGCCGCCGCGGACGTGCTCTCGACGTTGCCGTTCGACTTCGCCTTGTCTTCCCAGCCGAAGTCGACCTGGCCGCGCATGCGCGCGCCGGCGGCGACGGTGAGCGTGCCGGCCTTGACGTCGCCGACCAGCACGCCGCCCTGCTGCAGTTCGACGCGCTGCGCGCCGTCGATGTTGCCTTCCAGCTCGCCGGCGACCACCACCTTGCGCGCGCGCACCGAGCCGGTGAGCTTGGCGCCGGCGTCCAGCGTGAGGTCGCCCTGCACGTTGACGTCGCCCTTGAAGCGGCCGGCGATGCGCACGTGGCCGGCGCCTTCGATCTTGCCCTCGATGGTCAGGTCGGACGCGATCAGCGACTCCTTCGCCTGCGGCTCGGAGCGCGTGGCGGGCATGGGCGTGGCCGCGGGCATGGCGTCCGCATTGGCCGGCGTCTCGCGGAAGGGCGGCGGGTCGGGAGTGAACGAGGCCGCTTCCTTTTTGGCCGGGGTCTGCGGGTTGAAGATCGCCATGGCGCTGTCCTCTGCTGCGTGATTGCTCGGTGAATCCCCCTGAGCGGTCGAGCCTAGCACGCGTGCCGCCGCGACGGCCCGTGACGCCGTGCCGCAAAACGGGCCGGGCGAAGGCGTGCGGCGCGGGTGCCGTTGGGCATCCAGTCAGGCAGCGCTCACATCCTGAACACGCCGAAGCGGCCGCGTTCGATCGGCGCGTTGAGCGCGGCCGACAAGCCGAGGCCCAGCACGCGTCGGGTGTCGGCCGGATCGATGATGCCGTCATCCCACAACCGCGCGGTGGCGTACCACGGGCTGCCCTGGGTCTCGTACTGCTCGCGGATCGGCGCCTTGAACGCCTCTTCGTCCGCGGCGCTCCACTCGCCGCCCCTGGCTTCGATGCCGTCGCGCCGCACCGTCGCCAGCACGCTCGCCGCCTGCTCGCCGCCCATCACGCTGATGCGCGCGTTCGGCCACATCCACAGGAAGCGGCCGCCGTAGGCGCGCCCGCACATCGCGTAGTTGCCGGCGCCGAAGCTGCCGCCGATGACCACGGTGAACTTCGGAACCGACGTGCACGCCACCGCAGTCACCATCTTCGCGCCGTCCTTGGCGATGCCGGCGTTCTCGTACTTGCGGCCGACCATGAAGCCGGTGATGTTCTGCAGGAAGACCAGCGGGATGCCGCGCTGGTCGCACAGCTCGACGAAATGCGCGCCCTTGAGCGCGCTCTCGGAGAACAGGATCCCGTTGTTGGCGACGATGCCGACCGGGTAGCCGTGCAGGTGGGCGAAGCCGCACACCAGGGTCTTGCCGTAGCGCGCCTTGAATTCCTGGAACTCGCTGCCGTCGACGATGCGCGCGATCACCTCGCGGACGTCGAACGGGCGGCGGGTATCCTTCGGCACGATGCCGTAGAGCTCCGCGGCGGCGAACAGCGGCTCGCGCGGTTCGCGCAGCGCGAGGCCGACCCGCTTGCGGCGGTTGAAGCCGGCGACGATGTCGCGCGCGATCTGCAGCGCCTCGCGGTCGTCTGCGGCGAAGTGGTCGGCGACGCCCGACACGCTGGTGTGCACGTCGGCGCCGCCCAGCGATTCCGCGTCGACGACCTCGCCGGTCGCCGCCTTCACCAGCGGGGGGCCGCCGAGGAAGATCGTGCCCTGCTCCTTCACGATCACCGATTCGTCGCACATCGCCGGCACGTAGGCGCCGCCGGCGGTGCACGAGCCCATCACCACCGCGACCTGCGGGATGTTCTCCGCCGACAGCCGCGCCTGGTTGTAGAAGATCCGGCCGAAGTGTTCCTTGTCCGGGAATACCTCGTCCTGCAGCGGCAGGAAGGCGCCGCCGGAATCGACGAGGTAGACGCAGGGCAGGTGGTTCTCGCGCGCGACTTCCAGCGCGCGCAGGTGCTTCTTCACCGTCATCGGCAAGTAGGTGCCGCCCTTGACCGTGGCGTCGTTGGCGACGATCACCACCTCCTGCCCGGCGACGCGGCCGATGCCGGTGACGATGCCCGCGGCGGGCGCGGCGTCGTCGTACATGCCCTCGGCGGCGAGCGGCGACAGCTCGAGGAAGGGCGAGCCGGGGTCGAGCAGGGCGGCGATGCGGTCGCGCGCGAGCAGCTTGCCGCGCTCGGTGTGCCTGGCGCGCGCCTTGTCGCCGCCACCCGCGGCCGCGCGCGCGAGGCGCGCGTCCAGTTCCTCGACCAGCGCGCGGTGCGCCTCGGCGTTGCGCGCGAACCCGGCGCTGCCCGGATCGACCGCGCTCCGCAGGACGGGGGCGCCTCCCAGAGCGGTGTCCCGGCTCCTCGTCATGGCGCTCGCCCTCCGTCGCGTCCTCAC
>JBQCFN010000009.1:0-5800 GCA_051959035.1 Lysobacteraceae bacterium
GGTGGCGACGAAGGTCCTGCCGTCGAGCTCGATCTTGTCGCCGCCGGTCACGCTCATGCCGACGGTGGCGGTCTCGCCGTTGACCTTGACCAGGCCATCGGCGATGCGTTGCTCGAGCGCGCGGCGCGAGCCGAGCCCGGCCTGCGCCAGCACCTTGTGCAGGCGCTCTTCCAGCCGCGGCGCGGCGGTCCTGTCCTCGCCGCGCTTCAGCGACAGCTTGCGGCGTTCCTGTTCACTCATGGGTCTGCTCCGACGAGGCCAGCGCGGCGTCGTCATCCGTGGTTCGGTCATGGGGGTCTTCGCCGGCGGTGGCATCCGCGGCGGGGTCGGGTTCGTCGATCGCCGGTGCAGCCTCCGGCGCGGAGGCCGCACCGTTGCCGGCGGCCGCGTCGTCCGGCGCGTCCAGGGCGTCGTCGCCGGGCTGCGCGATGCCGCCGGCCGGCACCGGCGGCTCGTCGTCGAACTGCAGCTGCGGCTCCAGCTCGCCGATGTCCTTCAGCTCCGACAGCGGCGGCAGTTCGTCCAGCCGCTTGAGGCCGAAGTAGTCGAGGAAGGCCTTGGTGGTGCCGTACAGCGCCGGCTTGCCGGGCACGTCGCGGTGGCCGACGACGCGGATCCACTCGCGCTCCTCGAGCGCCTGGATGATGTTGCTCGACACCGCCACGCCGCGCACCTGCTCGATCTCGCCGCGGGTGATCGGCTGGCGGTAGGCGATCAGCGCCAGCGTCTCGAGCGTCGCGCGGGTGTACTTGGTCTTGCGCTCGGTCCACAGCCGCGCGACCCAGGCGTGCACGTCGGCCTTGACCTGGTAGCGGAAGCCGGAGGCGACCTCGACGAGCTCCACGCCGCGGTCGGCGCAGGCCTCGCGCAGGGTTTCCAGCGCGCGTTCGACGCTGCCCTCGGGCGCCTGTTCCTCCAGCGACAGCTCGCCGTTGGTCAGCAGGGCGTGCAGCTGCGCCAGCGTCAGCGGCTGGTTGGCCGCGAGCAGGGCGGCTTCGACGATGCGGGTGACGAGTTGTTGATCCATCGGTGCTTCTGCTTGTTGCCGCTTCCGCGGGCGGAAATCGCGGCGTCCCTGGGTTTACGGTTGGAAACGCGTCGTGGCGGGGCGGGCCCGATGGCCGGCGGGGCGCGCCACGCTCATCGCGACGGATCGTCGTTGGCCGCCGGCTGGTCCTCGTCGAACTCGCTCGACAGTTCCAGCGACTCCGGCGCGCCGTCGCCGACCGCCAGCGACTTGACGTAGATCGGTGCCAGCGGCGCTTCCTGGACGATTTCGACCAGTTGCTCCTTGGCCAGCGTCAGCAGGCCGAGGAAGGTCACCACCACGCCGAGCCTGCCTTCCTGCGCCGTGAACAGCGATTCGAAGCGGTGGAACGCGCCGTCGGCCATGCGCTCGAGCAGCTCGCCCATGCGCTGGCGCACGCTCAGCGCGTCGCGCCGGATGGCGTGCTGGGTGAACAGCTCGGCGCGCTTGAGCACGTCGTGCAGCGCCAGCAGCATCTCGCGCAGGTCCACCGGCGGCGGCAGCTTCACCGTCGCCCGGTCCGGCACGAACGCCGACACCGGCGTGGTGTCGCGGTCCTGGCGGGGCAGGGCGTCGATGTCCTCGGCGGCCTGCTTGAAGCGCTCGTATTCCTGCAGGCGCCGCACCAGGTCGGCGCGCGGATCCTCTTCCAGGCCCTCCTCGCTGGCCGGCCGCGGCAGCAGCATGCGCGACTTGATCTCGGCCAGGATCGCGGCCATCACCAGGTATTCGGCGGCCAGCTCGAAGCGCATCTCGTGCATGGCCTGGATGTAGTCGACGTACTGGCGGGTGATCTCCGCCACCGGGATGTCGAGGATGTCCAGGTTCTGCCGGCGGATCAGGTACAGCAGCAGGTCGAGCGGGCCCTCGAAGGCGTCGAGGATGACCTCCAGCGCGTCCGGCGGGATGTACAGGTCCTGCGGGATCTGCAGCACCGGCTGGCCCAGCACCACCGCCAGCGGCATTTCCTGCTGCTGCGGCTTCGCGGGCGCGGCGGTGGCGGGGGGCGCGTCGGGCGCGGTGTCTGGAGTCATGCGTGGGCGGCCCCTCCGGGCCACGCGGTCTCGCAATGGCGCGCGCCGGTGGCGCGCTGGCGGCTAACGGCAAACCTGTGGCGGCGGTGCAGGCAGCGGATCCCCTGCGCCATGCGACGCATCGCCGGGGTCGGAACGAACCTCAAGGGTCCTCGGGCGGGCGGTGTCCGGCGGGCGCCTGGCGGGCGCGTTCCGTCGCAGGCATGGACCGCTGGCCTCGAGCTGGAAGCTAGGGTACGGGTTGCCCCGGGACCTGTCCAGCGCGTGCGGCTAGACTGCGTGCCCCCCGCCCGCGTCGCGCGGGCATTGCACGGCAGGAGCCTCACATGTGGTACGCGATCGAAGGGCACGATGGCGCCGGCGTGCTGGAACGGCGCCAGGGCGCCCGCGCGGCGCACCTCGCGCGCCTGGATGCGCTCAAGGACCAGGGACGCCTGCTGCTGGCCGGACCCTGCCCGGCGATCGACGCCGAAGACCCGGGTCCCGCCGGCTTCACCGGCAGCATCGTGATCGCCCAGTTCCCGTCGCTGGCCGAGGCGCGCGCCTGGGCCGAGGCGGATCCCTACGTCGCCGCCGGCGTCTACCAGCGCGTCGACGTGCGCCCGTTCAGGCCCGTGCTGCCGTGAGCGCCCCCGCCGCCAACCCGCAGCGCGTCGCGCGCATGCGCGCCCTGCTCGCGCAGGCGTTCGCGCCGGCCGCGCTCGAGGTCGTCGACGACAGCCACCGGCACGCCGGCCACGCAGGCGCGCGCGATGGCCGCGGGCACTTCGGCGTGGACATCGTCAGCGAGGCGTTCGCCGGGATGGCGCCGCTGGCCCGGCACCGCGCGATCTACGCGGCGCTGGGCGGGATGATGGCGACCGATATCCACGCGCTGGCGATCCGCGCGCGCACCCCGGCCGAGGCTCAACGGCACCAGTAGACGTCCAGCGGCGCGCCCGGCAGCAGGAAGGTGACCCGGATCGGCAGTTCGTGCGGGTCCCGGCCGGCGAGGGCGCGTTCGAACACCGCCCGCTTGCCCGCGCCGCGCAGCAGCAGGATGCGGGTGTCGGCCGGCGCGAGTCCGGCCGGGGTCGAGGTGATGCGCAGCGGCCACGGCCCGGCGCCCGGGCAGCCGGCCGCGTTCACCGCGACGTAGGGTTCCGCGCTGGCGAGCGCGCGGTCGAGGTCGGCCATGCCCGGGAACAGCGAAGCGGTGTGGCCGTCGCCGCCCATCCCCAGCACCACCACGTCGGCCGGCTGGCGGGCGAGCAGGTTGGCGGTGGCCACCGCCTGCTCGATGGTGCGACCGGACCGGGTCAGCGGCTCGAAGCGCGCCGCCCCCGCGCGGTCGTGCAGCAGGTGGGTGCGCACCAGCCAGGCGTTGCTGTCGTGGTCGTCCGGGCGCAGCCAGCGCTCGTCGACCAGGCCCACGTCGACCCGCGCCCAGTCCAGCGGCGCGCGTGCCAGCGCGCGGAACACCGGCGCCGGCGTCGTGCCGCCCGACAGCAGCAGCCGCGCGCGCGGCTTGCGTTCCAGGCAGCGGCGCAGCGCGCCGGTGATCGCGATCGCGCCCGCCCAGGCCCAGGCGTCGTCGTTGCGGTGCTCGAAGAAGTTCACCGGCACGGGCGAGGGCAGGGCGCTCATGCGGCCTCCCCGCGCGCGATGTCGGCGGCGATTGCAGCTGCGCCCAGCAGGCCGGGCTGCGGATGCAGCATCGCCGCCACCGGGACCCGCGTGAGCGCCTCGTGGTAGCGGCCCTTGGCCTCGAAGTGCCCGCGGAAGTCCGACGCCAGCAGCGCATCCAGCACGTGCGGCACCACGCCACCGCTGAGGAAGACGCCGTTCCACGCGCCGAAACCGAGCGCGGCGTCGCCGGCGACCGCGCCGAACACCGCGCAGAACAGCGCGATCGCGCGCTGGCAGCGCGCGTCGCCCGCGGCGGCGCCGGCCGGCACGTCGGCGGGCACCGCCACCGCGGTCCCGGGCGCGTCACCCAGCACCTCGCCCAGCGCCCAGTGCAGGTTCACCAGCCCCTCGCCGCTGACCAGGCGCTCGTTGGAGACGCGGCCGAAGCGCCGCATCAGCGCCCGCAGCACCGCGCCCTGCTCGTCGCTGGTGGGGGCGAAGCCGATGTGCCCGGCCTCGGTCGCCAGCGCCAGGGCGCGGCCCTCGCGCACCAGCAGCGCGCCCACCCCCAAGCCGGTGCCCGGGCCGAGGATCGCGTAGGTGCCGTGGTCGCGTGCCAGCGGGGCCCAGCCCGGCGTGCCGAGCATGCGCACGTCGGCCTCACCCAGCAGGCGGATGGCCATCGCCTGGGCGACGAAGTCGTTGACCACCCGCAGTCCGTCCAGCCCGAGCGCGATGCGCGTGGCCTCGATGCCGATCACCCACGGATGGTTGGTCATCCGCACCTCGTCGCCCAGCACGGGGCCGGCGACCGAGAACACCGCCTGGCGGGGGTGCGCGCCGCTCGCCTGCAGGTAATGGAGTGCCGCCTCCGCGAGCGAGCCGAAGTCGGCGACGGCGTAGTGGCGCACGCTGCCAGCCAGCAGCGGCGGGGCGGCGGCGGCATCGGCCAGCGCGAAACGCGCGTTGGTGCCGCCCACGTCGGCCAGCAGCGTCGGGCGGCCCTCGCTCATGCGCGGCGCTCGATCCGTCGGTGGCGGGCAGGCAAGGGTCGCATCGGGATTTCGCGCAACGCGGCGGCGGCACTTCGCCGGTGGGCCGCGCAAGATAACAAATGCGGGCCGGCCGCCGTGCAGGGGCGTACGGTCGGCCAGCCGCGCCGGCCGGGCGTGGCCGGCAGGGCCTCGCTATACTCGGTCCGATGGCGCAGTAGATGCGCTCGTGCGTGCAAGCCGCGTCAGTGGCTTGCGCTGCAATGCTCATCCAGCAATTCAACGGGCGGCGCGATCCGCGCTGCCGGGGGCCCGACGACGCGCATGCGCCTGTCCACGATCAAGCTGTCCGGTTTCAAGTCCTTCGTCGATCCGACCACGCTGCACCTGCCGACCAACATGACCGGCATCGTCGGTCCGAACGGCTGCGGCAAGTCCAACATCATCGACGCGGTGCGCTGGGTCATGGGCGAAAGCTCGGCCAGCCGCCTGCGCGGCGATTCGCTGACCGACGTGATCTTCTCCGGCTCGTCGGCGCGCAAGCCGGTGTCGCAGGCGACGGTCGAACTGATCTTCGACAACAGCGACCACGCGATCACCGGCGAGTACGCCGCGTTCAACGAGATCTCGGTCAAGCGCACGGTCAGCCGCGACGGCCAGTCGAGTTACTACCTCAACGGCACCAAGTGCCGCCGCCGCGACATCACCGACCTGTTCCTGGGCACCGGCCTGGGCCCGCGCAGCTACTCGATCATCGAGCAGGGCATGATCTCGCAGGTCATCGAGGCCCGGCCCGAGGAGCTGCGCGTCTACCTGGAGGAAGCCGCCGGCATCTCCAAGTACAAGGAGCGGCGCAAGGAAACCGAGACCCGCATCCGCCATACCCGCGAGAACCTCGACCGCCTCAACGACCTGCGCGAGGAAGTCGGCAAGCAGCTCGAGCACCTCAAGCGCCAGGCCCGCCAGGCCGAGCAGTACCAGGCGCTGCAGGCCGAGCGGAAGGTCAAGGACGCGGAGTGGAAGGCGCTGGAGTTCCGCGCCCTCGACGCGCGCCTGTCCGGCCTGCGCGAGAAGCTCGCGCACGAAGAGACGCGGTTGCAGCAGCTCATCGCCGAGCAGCGCGAGGCAGAGCGGAAGAT
>JBQCFN010000010.1:0-15124 GCA_051959035.1 Lysobacteraceae bacterium
ACGATCTCGTGGCCCGGCACGCAGGGATACCGCGTGCCGCCCCATTCCGAGCGCACGGTGTGCAGGTCGGAATGGCAGACGCCGCAGTAGGCGATGTCGACCTGCACGTCGCGCGGGCCGGGCGCGCGGCGGGCGATCCGCATCGCGCGCAGCGGCTGGTCGGCGGCGGATGCGCCATAGGCTTCGACGTCCATGCGGTGCTCCTGTGCTGGGGCCTGCGCCGGCGGGACGGCCGGGGAGGCGTGGCATTGCAGCGCGGCCGCCGTGGTCGCGCGATGATGCCGCCGCGCTAGCGCTGCCGGCTGGCGCCGCCGCGCGATCCGCGCCGGCGCCGCGGCGGCCGCGGCGGGTTGGCGGGCACGTCGCGGCCCTTCACCTGCACGAGGCGCAGCTCCTCGCTGTCGAGCTGCAGCGCCGTCAGTCGACCGCCCCAGACCGCGCCGGTGTCGATCGCGTGCACGCCGAGGCCGATGAACAGGCCGAGCGAGGACCAGTGCCCGCAGACGATGCGCAGGTCGCGCGCGGCATGGCCCGGCACCGCGTACCACGGATACAGTCCCGCCGCCTGCGTTCCCGGCGGGCCTTTTTCCTCGAACGCGATCCGTCCACGCGGCGAGCAGTAGCGCAGGCGGGTGAACACGTTGATGATCGCGCGGTCCCGGTCGGGGCCGGTGAGCCTGGGCGACCACGCCGGCTTGTCGCCGTACATGTTCTTGAGCAGCCGGCGGTAGCCGTCGCCGCGCAGGTGCGCCTCCACCTCGCGCGCGTACTTCTCGGCCAGCGTGGTCGTCCATTTCGGCGCGAGCCCGGCGTGCACCATCATCCAGCCGAGCGTCCGGTCCGCATGCAGCAACGGCCGGCCGCGCAGCCAGCCGAGCAGTTCGTCGCGGTCGTCGGCCTCGAGGATGCGCAGCAGGTCCGGGTTGACCTTGCGCTGCTCCTCGGGCGTGCGCTCGGACACCGCGAGCAGCGACAGGTCGTGGTTGCCGAGCACGCAGACGCAGTTCGCGCGCAGCGAGTGCACCAGGCGCAGCGTCTCCAGCGATTCGCCGCCGCGGTTGACCAGGTCGCCGCAGAACCACAGCACGTCGCGCGCCGGATCGAAGCGGATGCGCTCCAGCAGCCGGAGGGTCGGCTCGTGGCAGCCCTGCAGGTCGCCGATCGCCCAGACGGCCATGCGCGCCTCAGTGCAGGCCGTGCGGGACGCACAGCGTGAAAAGCGGGATCGGCGCCTCGAAGCGGGTGCCGTCGTCGGCAAGCATGCGGTAGCTGCCGACCATGGTGCCGAGCGGGGTGGGCAGCACCGCGCCCGAGGTGTAGGCGAATTCCTCGCCGGGGCGCAGCCATGGCTGCTCGCCGACCACGCCGTCGCCCTCGACCTCGCGCACGCCGCCGATCGCATCGGTGATGACCCAGCGCCGGCCGAGCAGGCGCGCCGGCACCGCGCCCTCGTTGCGGATGCGGATGGTGTAGGCGAAGGCG
This sequence comes from Lysobacteraceae bacterium, assembly GCA_051959035.1. Classification (GTDB taxonomy): domain Bacteria; phylum Pseudomonadota; class Gammaproteobacteria; order Xanthomonadales; family Xanthomonadaceae; genus JABFWF01. The sequence goes on from JBQCFN010000010.1 coordinate 1,483, forward strand.
TAGCGCTCCCCGGCCGGCACGGAATCGGCGGCGAGGTAGCGCGTGGCGACAGTGATCGCGAGCCGATAGGCCTCGCAGGTGGGATCCGTCATGCGACGGAGTGTAAGCGCGAACCGCGGACGGGTGGGCGAAACCGCTAGCGCGCGGCGGCGGCGACGTTCGCCAGGCGCACGAAGTCGGCCACCGCGAGCTGTTCGGCGCGCGCGCCGGGCGCGAGGTCGGCGGCCTCGATCGTGGCCTCGTCCGCTTCGCCGGCGAGCGCGTTGCGCAGCGTCTTGCGGCGCTGTCCGAACGCCGCGCGCACGATCGCGGCGAAGCGGCGCGGATCGTCGATGCCGACCGTGCCCGCGGCGCGCGGCACCAGCCGGACCACCGCCGAGTCCACCTTCGGCGCCGGCCGGAACGCACCCGGCGGCACCTTGAACCGCGGCGTCACCGCGCAGTACGCCTGCAGCATCACGCTCAACCGCCCGTACACCTTGCTGCCGGGTGGCGCGGCCATGCGGTCGACGACCTCCTTCTGCAGCATGAAGTGCATGTCGCGGATCGCCGCGGCGTGGTCGAGCGCGTGGAAGAGGATCGGCGAGGACAGGTTGTAGGGGAGGTTGCCGCACAGGCGGACCTGGCCGCCGCCGGCCAGCGCGCCGAAATCGACCGTGAGCACGTCGGCGGGGACCAGGGTCAGCGCGCCGTGCGCCTGCGCGGCCTGCGCGAGCGGGGCGAGCAGGTCGCGGTCGAATTCGATCGCGGTGAGCGCGCCGTGGCGGTCGAGCAGCGGGAAGGTCAGGGCGCCCTGGCCGGGGCCGATCTCGACGAGGCGATCGCCGGGTCTCGGGTCGATCGCCTGCACGATCTTCTCGACCACGCCCTTCTCGTGCAGGAAGTTCTGGCCGAGGTGCTTCTTGGCGTCGCGGCGGAAGCCGCTGGCGTCGCGCGGCGGTTCGCGGTTCATGACGGGTGGCGGAGGCGGGCGATGCGCGCGCAGGTGGCGATCGCGGCGAACAGGCTGGACGGGTCGGCGCGGCCGCTGCCGGCAAGGTCGAGCGCGGTGCCGTGGTCGACCGCGACGCGCGGATAGGGCAGGCCGAGGGTCAGGTTCACCGCGCGCTCGAAGCCGCTGTACTTGAGCACCGGCAGGCCTTGGTCGTGGTACATCGCGAAGACCGCGTCGACGCCGGCGAGCCTGGCCGGCAGGAACGCGGTGTCGGCCGGCAGCGGGCCGTCCAGGCGCAGGCCTTCCGCGCGCAGCGCCGCCAGGGCCGGTTCGATCACCTCGCGTTCCTCGTGGCCGAGCACGCCGCCTTCGCCCGCATGCGGGTTCAGCCCGAGCACGGCGACCACCGGTTCGGCGATGCCGAAGTCGGCGCGCAGCGATGCATCGACGATGCGCAGGTCACGCTCCAGGCCTTCGGCGCTGATCGCGTCGGCGACCGCGCGCAGCGGCAGGTGGGTGGTGGCGAGGGCGACGCGGACGATGTCGTTGGCCAGCATCATCACCACCGGGCGCGCCGCCTGCGCGGCGAGGAGTTCGGTGGTGCCGGTGTAGGCGATGCCGCCGGCATTGATCGCGCCCTTGTGCACCGGGCCGGTGACCACGCCGGCGCAGTGGCCGCGCAGGCACGCCGCGCCGCCCAGTTCCAGCGCGGCGATCACCGCGCCCGCGTTGCGCGGGTCGGGCGCGCCGAAGGCGGGCAGCACCGGGCAGGGGACGTCATGCAGCGGCAGCCGCCCGGGCGCGGACGGCGCGTCGGGCGGGAGCAGTTCGAGCGGCAGCGACAACAGGTCGGCGGCGCGCCGCAGCGCGGTGCGGTCGCCGAACGCAAGCAGGTCGGCGTCCCAGTCGCGCTGGGCCGCGCGCACGCACAGTTCTGGGCCGACGCCGGCCGGCTCGCCCGGCACCAGCGCCAGCCGCGGGCGCATCTCAGCCGGCCGGCTGGGTGCCGGCGTCGGCGGCGGGCGCCGCGTCCTTGCCGGCGCGGATGTCGACGTAGGCGTCGCCGCGCAGCTCGCGCAGGTAGCGCGTCCACTCGTCCTCGAGCTTGCGCTGGCCGATGCTCTCGCGCACCTGCGCGCGGCGGTTTTCCTGGCCCATGTCGGCCTGGCGGGTCTCCAGGCGCTGGACGATGTGCCAGCCCGCCTGGGTGCGGAAGGGCGCCGACACCTGGCCGTCCTGCAGCGCCGCGACCTGCGAACCGAAGTCGGGGCCGAACTGGTCTTCGGTGAACCAGCCGAGGTCGCCGCCGGCCGGAGCCGTGGTGACGTCCTGCGAATTTTCGCGCGCCACGTCGGCGAAGTCGGCGCCGCCGGCGATGCGCGCGGCGAGCGTGTCGATCTTCGCCTTGGCGGCGTCGTCGTCGAGCCCGCCGGCGCCGGTGCGCACGAGGATGTGGCGGGCGTGGAACTGGGTGGCCATCTGCGGGCCGGCCTGGCCGGCGTCGCGGACCTCGACCAGCTTGACCAGCTGGAGGCCGCTGGGGCCGCGCAGCGGCCCGAGGATCTGGCCCGGCTGCAGCGCGCGGATGGCGTTGGCGAAGGCGGTCGGGATCTCGTCGAGGCTGCGCCAGCCGAGGTCGCCGCCTTCCAGCGCGTTCTGGGCGTCCGAATAGCGCACCGCGGCGGCCTGGAAATCCATCCCGCCCTGGTCGAGCAGTTCCTTGATGCCCTGGATCTTCTTCTGGCCGGTGGCGATCTGCTCCGGGGTGGCCCCTTCGGGCAATGCCACCAGCAGGTTGGCGAGGTGGTACTGCTTGTCGTTGCCCTGCGCGGCGAGCGCGGCGTCCACTTCGGCATCGCTGACCGAGATGCGGGTCTGGGCGAACTGCTGGCGCAGGCGCTGGATGGTCAGCTCGTCGCGCACCGAATCGCGGAACTGGGCGAAGGTCTGGCCCTGCTGGGCGATCTTCGCGCGCAGCTGGTCCTCGCTGAGGTTGTTCTGGCGGGCGATGCCGGAGATCGCGCGGTCGACCTGCTGGTCGCCGACGCGGATGCCGGTCTCGGCCGCCTTGGCGACCTGCAGGCGCACCAGCACCAGGCGTTCGAGCACCTGCCGCTCGAGCACGTCGCGCGGCGGCAGCTGGCCGGGACGGTCGGCGTACTGGTCGAGCACGTTCTGCACGGCGCGGTCCAGCTCGCTCTGCAGGATCACGTCCTCGTCCACCACCGCGACGATCCGGTCCAGCGGCTGCACCGCCGGCGCCGGCGCGGCGTCCTGGGCGTGCAACGGCGCGGCGAAAGCCGCCGCGAGGGCGAGGAGGCAGGCGAGGAGTCTGTTCATTCGTCGAGGTCGGGGACGGTGGAGTCGACGTCGCTGTCGTCGTCGCCGGAGGCGCGATCGACGTCGTTCGGCGGCACGAGGTAGAGGTCCTCGCGGTAGTAGCCGAGGATAGCACGGCGCAGGCGCGACTCCGTGTCCGGACCGGCCGCGCCCAGGCCCTTGAGCTCGATCTGGAATTCGATCGCGTTGTCGAGCTCGCCCTCGCGGTTGTGGATGTAGCGGCGGGCGACCAGGCGCATCGCCACGCAGCAGCTGTCCCATTGCACGCCGGCGATGCCCTCGAGCAGGCCGGGCCTGGCGGTCGCGCTGCGGAACATCGAGTAGTAGTAGCGGCCCACCAGGCTCCAGGCCGGCGTCAACGGGTACAGGAACGACACGTCGGCCTGTTCCAGCAGGTTGCGCCGGTAGCGGTAGCCGAGGTTGACCACGCCGTCGTCGCCGATCAGGTAGCGCGTGTGCACGCCGGCGAGGTCCTGGCGGCGGAACTTCGGGTCCCACTGGTAGGAGCCGCCGAGCGTCCAGCGGTCGTTGATCGCGTAGTCGGCATCGGCGATCCAGGCCGACTTGCCGCGGTCCACCGGGACCTCGCCCGGCACGGTGACGCGGGAGTCGTCGAAGTAGCGGATCTGGCCGATGCTGGCGCGCAGCTTCTCGTGGCCGTCGTCCTGGCGGATCAGGCGGGTGGTGAGCGCGAGGGTGAGCTGGTTGGCGTCGGTCTGGCGGTCGGCGCCGGTGTAGCGGTTGTCGCGGAACAGCTGGCCCCAGCTGAAGGTCAGCGGGCGGGTGTCGAACAGCGGCAGGTCGTCCTGGTTCTCGTAGGGCACGCGCAGGTAGAACAGGCGCGGCTCGAGGGTCTGCAGGAAGCTGCGGCCGCCCCAGGCGGTTTCGCGGTCGAAATACAGGCCGGCGTCGATCGAGCCGATCGGCACGCTGCGGGTGGGGGTGTCGTTGCGCAGGCGCGCCAGCAGGTCGGGCGTCACGCTGCCGCCGTTGGCGGCGACGAAGGCCTGCGCGCGCTGCGCGGCGACCTGGTCGGCCAGCTCGCCGCTGAGCTGGTAGCCGGTGTAGCGCCAGGCCAGCGTCGGCGTCACGAACCAGCTCGCGCCCTGCAGCGGCAGGCTGATCCAGGGCTTCAGGTCGAGGCGGCTGCCCTCGAACTTCTGCGCGGTGTCCGCCCGCTCCGGCGCGCGGTCGTGCTGGAAGCGCACCGCCTCGGTGTCGACGCCCGCATGCAGCCACGGCTGCAGCGGCTGGTCCCAGCGGAAGGTGGCGCGCGGCAGCCGGTTGTACGGCAGCAGGTAGCGGCTGAGGGTGTAGTCGGCGAGCTGCTGGTGGTCGGCGCTGACCGAGGCGGTCCAGTGCTCGCCGGTGCCGAACACGCCGATGCTGCTCTGCAGGGAGTACGGCGCCAGCCCGTTGGCGTGGTTGCTGAAATCCTCGAAGTAGCGCGGGTCGCTGATCCAGTTGAGGTTGGCGCGCGCCACCCAGGTGTCGCCCAGCGCCTGGTAGCCGGTGAAGCGGAACATCCCGCGGTCGTCGCCGCGGCGGTTGTCCAGCGGATAGCCGCCGGCGAGGAACTCGGCGAGTTCCTCGTCGCGCTTGCGGTCGGTGAGCTGGTCGTTGGGCAGGAACTCGGCCTGCAGGACGCCGGCGCCGCCGGGGACGAGGTAGCGGAATTCCCCGCCCAGCTGCAGGCCGCGGTCGGACATGTAGCGCGGCACCAGGGTCGCGTCGTAGTTGGGCGCGAGGTTGAGGTAGACCGGCTGGCGCCAGTCGAAGCCGTTGCGCCCGGACAGGCTGATCGCCGGGTAGAGCAGGCCGGTGCGGCGGCGGTCGTCGATCGGGAACTGGAACCACGGCACGTACAGCACCGGCACCCGGCCCACGCGCAGGGTCGCGTTGTGGGCGACGCCCACGCCCTTGTCGGTATCGACGTCGATCTCCTGCGCGCGCAGCTCCCAGCTGCGCTGCTCCGGCGGGCAGGTCGAATAGGTCGCGCCGAACAGCGCGCCCTGCGGCCCCTGCATGCGGATGTGTTCGGCGCCGCCGTTGCCGCGCCGCGACATCAGCTGGTACTGCACGTCCTGCAGGGTGTGGGTATCGGTGTTCTGGTTGCCCTCCCCGCGGTCGGCGACCAGCCGCATCCCCGAGTCCTGGTAGCGCACGCTGCCCTGGGCGACGTAGTCGCCGGTGTCGTTGTTGATCGTCAGGTTCTGCGCGCCCATGAACTGGTCGCCGCGGCGCAGGACCACGTTGCCGCTGAACCGCGGCTGGGTGTCGGTGCCGCTGAGCTGGTCGCCGGAGATGTCGGTGGGCAGCTGCACGCGCGCCTCGGGGCGGCCGGTCGGCTGCTGGGCGTCGGGAAAGGCCGGGACCGCGTCGGCCACCGGGCAAAGCCGCCACTCGCCGGGGCGTTCCTCGGCGGCATGGGCGGCGAGGGACAGCGCGATGCAGAACGGCAGCGGCAGCAGGCGGAAGGCAGGGCGCACGCGGGCATCCGTCGGCGGAAAATGGCCGCTAGCTTGCCCCATCCCTTGTAGGGCGGCAATGCAGGCACCATCTCGGTGGCAGGCCCCTGGAGACCCGCGCATGGCCAACGATCCCCGCGCGCGCAGCGACGCCGAATGGCGCGAGGCGCTGACTCCCGAGCAGTACGCGGTGTGCCGCTGCTCGGCCACCGAGCCGGCCTTCACCGGCAAGTACTGGAACCACAAGCAGGCCGGCACCTACACCTGCGCCGCCTGCGGGGCGCCGCTGTTCGACTCCGCGGCCAAGTACGACTCCGGCACCGGCTGGCCCAGCTACTGGCAGCCGGTCGCCGCCGGCGCCGTCAGCGAACATCCCGACGACAGCCACGGCATGCGCCGGATCGAGGCGCGCTGCGCCCGATGCGAATCGCACCTGGGCCACGTCTTCCCCGACGGCCCGCGACCCACCGGGCTGCGCTACTGCATCAATTCCGCCTCGCTCGGCTTCGAGCCCGCCGCCACCGCCGGCAGCTGACTCAGGCGAGCAGGGCGCCGGCGTGGGCGACGCTGGCCTCGCGCAGCGCCTCGAGGTCGTAGCCGCCTTCCAGCAGCGAGACCACCCGGCCGCCCGCGTGGCGTTCCGCCAGCGCGACCAGTTGGCCGGTGATCCAGGCGTAGTCCTCGCCGTGCAGTTGCAGCTGCGCGAGCGGATCGCGTGCGTGCGCGTCGAAGCCGGCGGAAACCAGCACGAGCTGCGGCGCGAACGCGTCCAGCGCCGGCAGCAGGCGCTCGCGCCACGCCGCGCGGAAGGCCTCCCCGCCGGCGCCCGGCGGCAGCGGCGCGTTGGCGATGTTGCCGGCGCCGCGCTCCGATGCCCAGCCGCTGTCGGGGTAGAGCGGCAGCTGGTGCGAGCTGGCGAACAGCACCCGCGGCTCGTGCGCGAAGATCGCCTGGGTGCCGTTGCCGTGGTGGACGTCGAAGTCGGCGATCGCCACCCGGTCGAGGCCGTGCGCCTGGAGTGCGTGCAACGCGGCCACCGCGACGTTGTTGAACAGGCAGAAGCCCATCGCGGTGTCGCGGGTGGCGTGGTGGCCGGGCGGGCGCACCGCGCAAAACGCACGCGTTCCGCCTTCGCCGAGCACCGCGTCGACGGCCGCGACCGCGGCGCCGGCGGCGCGCAGCGCGGCTTCCGCCGAGGCGGGCGAGAGCCAGGTGTCGGGGTCCAGCGCCAGGCGCTGCGCCGGTGCGCTGTCGAGGACCAGTCCGACCAGCGATGGCGCGTGTGCGCGCAGCAGCTGTTCGCGGGTCGCGCGCGGGGCGTCGTGCCAGTCCAGCCGGTCGCCGAAGGCCTCGCGCAACGCGGCGGTCACCGCGGCGAGCCGACCGGCGTGTTCGGGGTGGCCCGGGCCGGTGTCATGGGCGAGGCAGGCCGCGTGCGTGTAGACGCGCATGCTCAGGGCTTGCGGCGTTCGTGCTTCCAGGTCACTTCGCCGTGGCCGCTCGCGCGCGCGAGCACGCGGGCGAGCACGAACAGCAGGTCGGAGAGGCGGTTGAGGTAACGGATCGGCTGCGGGCGCACCGCTTCAAGGCGGGCGAGAGTGACGGTGGCGCGCTCTGCGCGGCGCACCACGGTGCGGGCGACGTGGCAGCGCGCCGCGGCCTCGCCGCCGCCGGGCAGGATGAATTCCTTCAGCGGTGGCAGGTCGGCGTTGAAGGCGTCCAGCGCGCGTTCGAGCGCGTCGACGTCGGCGTCGGTGATCGCCGCGTGGCCCGGAATGCACAGCTCGCCACCGAGATCGAACAGCTGGTGCTGCACGGTGGTCAGCAGCGCGCGCACGTCCTCGGCGACGTCGGCGGCGAGCACCAGCCCGATCGCCGAGTTGGCCTCGTCCACCGTGCCGTAGGCGGCCACGCGATCCGAATCCTTGGCCACGCGGCTGCCGTCGCCCAGGCCGGTGGTGCCGTCGTCGCCGGTGCGGGTGTAGATCTTCGAGAGGCGGTTGCCCATGCGCGCGCGGCGCCGCCGCTCAGACCGTCTGCGCGCGCAGCGCCGGCATGCGCTCGCGTAGCAGCGCGAAGCCGCCGAACAGCAGCGCGGCGTAGAACAGCGTGCCGAGCATGGTCCACTGGAAGAAGGGAATTCCGGCGACGTACGCCGCGGCCAGGCCGGCGGCGCTCTTCGGATACATCGGGTCGGACAGCCAGGCGCCGCAGTTGGTGACCAGGAAGAAGAGCACCGAGCCGGCCAGCGAGAAGCCGAGCACGCTGGCGCCGCGGACGCGGCCGCGCAGCCCGAACCCGAGCACGGTGAGCGCCGCGATGCAGGCGTACTGCAGCCAGAAGCTGGCGCCGGTGAAGTAGGACAGGTAGATCCCGCCGTTGGCCAGGCCGAGCGCGAAGTCCGACAGCAGCATCGCGGCCAGCGGCACCAGCAGCGACCAGCGGCGCGAGGCGAAGTAGGCACCGCCGAACAGCGCGACCGCTTCCACCGGCGAGAAGTTGGGCGGGTGCGGCAGCAGGCGGCTGAGCGCGGCGACGACGATCAGGCCGGCGAGGACCAGCGGACCGGGAGCGAAGGAGGCGGGAGCGGCACGGTTCATCGGGGTGCTGGGGGCGGTGCGGCGGAACCGCTAGCATAACGCACCCCAACGGGCGGGCCCGGCGATGACGGCAGCGCGACATGAGGTGGTGATCGTGGGCGGCGGCCTGGTCGGCGCGAGCCTGGCGATCGCGCTGGACCGCAACGGCGTGGACGTCGCGCTGGTCGAGGCCACGCCCGCGGGCGCGCTGCCGGCGGTGTTCGACGAGCGCAACCTCAGCTTCGCCGAGGCGACCGTCAATGCGTTGTCCGCGCTCGGCGTGATGGCGCGGCTGCGCATGCCGGCCGCGCCGATCCGGCGCATCCACGCCAGCCGCGTCGGCGACTTCGGGCGTGCGCGTTTCGACGCCGCCGATTACGGCCGCGAGGCGTTCGGCCAGGTGGTGGTCGCGCGCGACTTCGGCGAGGCGCTGGAGTCGCGGCTGGCGGAACTGCCCCGTCTTGCGCGCTACCGGCCGGCGCGCTTCACCGGCTTCGCCGAGGCCGGCGACGACGCGCGCGGCGTGCGCATCGCCGACGCCGGCGGCGAGCGCGTGCTGCAGGCGCGGCTGGTGGTCGGCGCCGACGGCAGCCAGAGCGGGGTGCGCGACGCGCTCGGAATCGGCCACCAGGTGCACGACTACGGGCAGGCGCTGTTCGTCGCCCGCCTGCGCGCGGAGCGCGCGCCCGACGGCACGGCGTGGGAGCGGCTCGGCGCGCACGGCCCGACCGCGCTGCTGCCGCGCGGCGACCGCCACTACGGCCTCGTGCACGCGGTCGCCGCCGACGAGGCCGATGCCGTGGCGGCGCTGGACGACGCCGGATTCCTCGCCCGCGTGCAGGCCGCCTTCGGCTGGCGCGCCGGCCGCCTGCTCGCGGTCGGACCGCGCAGCCGCCATCCCGCGCTGCGGGTCGTCGCCGACCGCCTGGTCGCGCCGCGTGCGGTGCTGGCCGGCAACGCCGCGCAGGCGCTGCATCCGATCGGCGCGCAGGGGTTCAACCTCGGCCTGCGCGACGCGCTCACGCTTGCCGAACTGATCCAGGCGCGTGGCGGCGATCCCGGCGACGCGTCGCTGCTGGCCGCCCACGCCGCGCGCCGCGAGGAGGACCGCCGGCGCACGCTCGCGTTCTCCGACGGGCTCGCGCGCGCCACCGCCCATCCGCATCCGCTGCTGCGCCCGCTGCGCAGCCTCGGCCTGTTCGCGCTCGACCGCGTGCCCTCGCTGCAGGCCGCGCTGGTCGGCGGGGCGATGGGCTACCGCGGCGACGTGCCGGCGCTGTGCCGCGCATGAGTGCGCGCGGCCAGCTCGACGTGGCGGTGGTCGGCGCCGGCGTGGTGGGCGCGGCCTGCGCGCTGTCGCTGGCGCGGCTCGGCCTGGAGGTCGCGCTGGTCGAGGCGGCCGAACCGCCGCACTGGCAGGCTGCGCGCCGCGACCTGCGCGTATACGCCTTCGCGCCCGACAACGCCGCGCTGCTCGACGGGCTGGACGCCTGGCAGGACGTGGTCGCCGCGCGCGCGCAGCCCTACCGGCGCATGCGCGTGTGGGACGCCGGCGGCGGGGGCGAGCTTGGCTTCGATGCGGACGCCTTCGGCCGCCGCGAACTCGGCTGGATCGTCGAGCATGCGCTGCTGGTCGACCGCCTGTGGGCGCGCCTCGCGGACGCCGGCGTGCGCGTGCTGTGCCCGGCGCGGGTCGCCGGGCTGGCGCAGGACGCGCAGGGCGTCCGCCTGCAGCTGGACGACGGCGAGCGGCTCGCCGCGCGCCTGGTGGTCGCCGCGGACGGCGCCGAGTCCAGCGTGCGCGCGCTTGCCGGCATCGACGCGCCGCGCCACGAGTACGGCCAGCGCGGCCTGGTCGCCTACGTGGCGACCGAACGGCCGCACGCGGACACCGCGTGGCAGCGCTTCCTGCCCGGCGGGCCGCTGGCCTTCCTGCCGTGTAGCGAAGGGCTCAGCTCGATCGTGTGGAGCGTGCCCGATGCCGAGGCCACCCGGCTGCTCGCGCTCGACGAGGGCGCGTTCGCGGGCGAACTCACGCGCGCCTTCGACGCCCGCCTGGGCGAGGTCGCGCTGGCGTCGCCGCGCGCGGCCTTCCCGCTGCGCCGCCAGCTGGCACGGGCGCAGCTCGCCGGGCGCGTGCTGCTGGTCGGCGACGCGGCGCACGTCGTCCATCCGCTCGCGGGGCAGGGCGTGAACCTCGGCCTGCGCGACGTCGGCGCGCTGCGCGACAGCGTCGCCGCCGCGCTGCGCACGCGCGCCGACTGGAGCGCGCCGCAGCGCCTCGCGCGCTGGGCGCGCACCCGGCGCAGCGAGAACACGCTCGCCGCGTACACCTTCGAAGGCCTGCTGCGGCTGTTCGCCAACGACCGCTTCGCGGCGACGCTGCTGCGCGGCCCGCTGCTCGGGCTGGCGGGCCGGATGCCGCCGCTCGCGCACCTGCTCTGGCGGCGCGCTTCCGGCGCCTGAGTCCCTCCGCCGCCGAACGGAAACGCCCCGCGGAGCGGGGCGTTTCAGTGCGATGGCCATGGCGTCCTGCCAAGCCGGCCTTAGGGGCGGATCCGGCCGTGCTGCAGCGGGCCGGCCTGAATCCGGCCCACGCACCCGCCGCGTCGGATCCAGCGCGTACATCACCAGCGCGTTACATCCAGTGCGCTGGATCCAGTTGCATTACATCCAGCCGTATTGCATCCAGCCCTTTTAGATCCAGCCGTTTTACATCCAGCCCTGCAGCTCCTGCTTGCTGAGCTTGCCGTTGTGGTCGTGGTCGACCGCGCGGAACTCATGCGACAGGGTCGCGTTCGACGAGGCTTCCTTGCGGCTCAGGTTGCCATCGTGGTTGCTGTCCATGGTGTCGAAATCGATGTGGTAGTCGCCCACGATCGAGTTGCCCGGCGACGAGGTAACCGAGGCGCCGGCGGCGCTGGTGCCGGTTGCCGTGCTGGTGCCGGTGGCCATGGTGTCGCTGCCGGTCGGCGCCTGGGTGGTCGCCGCGCTGCCGGTGTCGGACTGCGTGGTCCCCGCCCGGGTGGTGTCGGACTGGGTGGTCGTCGCGGTGTCGGACTGCATGCTCGCCGCGGCGGCGTTGTCCTGGCCGCTGGTGGTGGTTTGCGCCTGCGCCTCGGTCGCGCCGGACATCGGCACCTGCTTCTCTTCGCCGGTCTTCTTCGCCGGCTGCATGTCCTTGGCGGCCGCCGCGTCCTGCGCCACGTTTTCGGGATCGGTCGGGCTGGAGGTCTGGTCGGACTGCATGTTGGCCTGCGCCGCGCTCTGGTCCGTGGTGGACTGCGGCGTGGTGTCCTGCATCGGCGTCGCCTGCTGGGTCGTGTCGGTGCCGGTCTGGGTGTCGGTGGGCGGCGTGCCCGTGGTCTGGGCGAAGGCCGTACCGGCCAGGCCGAACGCGGCGGCGATGGCGAGGGTGAGCGTGGAGGTGCGCATTGGGGGAACCTCGGAGTGGGGGAAGATCACGGGGACCGTAGTCCGGCCCCGATCAAGCCCGTGTAAAGCGCGCCAACCGGCGTTCGCGCTGGTTCAGCAGCCGTGCGGCGGCCATTCAGCGCAGTTGGGCGAGCGAGGCCTGCAGCGCGGTGGCGAGCGCCGCGTCGCCGTTGACGAGGTCGCGCCAGGCGAGCGCGATGCCCTTGCGCCGGCCTTTCTCCACCAGTTTCAGTCCCTCGGGGTCGATGGTCAGCGTGTAGGCCGCGCCGTCGATCTCCACGATGCGCCGCAGCGGCTTGTCGAGCGGTGTCATGGCGTTCGCGCATGCCCGCTTCGCGCGGGCTTCATGGAAGCGCGTTCAGCATGCTGCAAGCCTCCCTTTGACGACGGAGTGAACCATGGCGAGCAAGCGTGAGCGGATCGCACCCAACGGCGACACGCGCTTCGTGCGGCGCGATGAACGGGGACGGTTCAAGGAGTCCGACGACGCCGGCCGTTCGCTGGCGCAGGACCGCCGGCAGCATGCCGAGCGCACGGTGCCCGCGGGCCAAGGCGATCGCGGCGACCAGCGGCGCGGATGACCCGGCTCGACCCTCCGCCGGGCGGCCGGGCCGTGGCGTTGCCGGCCTTCGCCGCCACCGGCGCCCTGCTGCTGCCGCTGGCGGCGGAGGCGATGGCCCCGCCCTCGGCGCCGCGCGTGCGCATCGGCGGCCACTGGCTGCGCCGCAAGGACGAGTTCCACGTCACCGTCCTCGGCCGCGCGCTCGGGCCGCGGCTGCGGGCGCTGTTCGACGAACCGGCGCTGCAGGTCATGCTCGCCGCGCTCGACTGGCGCGTCCGGCGCCTGCACGCCTACGACTTCCTCGGCAAGCTCAAGCCCGCGCCCAGCGGGGCGGTGCCCTGCTACAGCGTGATCGAGCACGTGCACGTGCCGGGCATGGCCGACCTGTACGCGGCGCTCGCCGAACGTGCGCCCGGCTTCCCGCCGTGCCCGCCGCCGCACGTCACCCACTACGTGCTCGGCGACGCCAACGGCATCGGCGTGCCGGACGAGGGAGCGCTGGCGGCCTGCCGGATCCGGCCGGTCCAGGAAGCCGAACTGGCCTAGCGCCGGCCAGCGCGTCGCAGCGCCTGCGACGCGTGCGTGCCAGCCTCGCGCGATGCGCGGGCAGATCCGTCTCGATTTTTCCCCCGGCCCGCCGGACGGCCGCGTTCAGGCGGGTGCCGGGGCGCGCCCGGATAATCGCCGGATGCCCGACGCTCCCGTCCTCGCCGGCTTCCATCCGGCGGTTGCCGCGTGGTTCGCCGCCACCTTCCCGGCGCCGACCGAGGCGCAGGTACGGGCGTGGCCGTCGATCCGCGCCGGCCGCAACACCCTCGTCGCCGCGCCGACCGGTTCGGGCAAGACGCTGACCGCCTTCCTCTCGGCGATCGACGCGCTGGTGCGCGAAGGCCTCGAGCACGGCGGCCTGCCGGACGCGACCCAGGTCGTCTACGTCTCGCCGCTGAAGGCGCTGTCCAACGACATCCACCTCAACCTCGAGGCACCGCTGGAGGGCATCCGCGCCGAGCTCGCGCGGCAGGGCCTGCCCGACGTCGCCATCCGCACCGCCGTGCGCACCGGCGACACGCCGCAGGCCAAACGTGCGGCGATGCGCAGGACGCCGCCGCACGTGCTGGTGACCACGCCCGAATCCCTGTACGTGCTGCTCGGCTCCGAATCCGGCCGGGCGATGCTGGCGGGAACGCGCACGGTGATCGTCGACGAGATCCACGCGCTGGTCGCGAGCAAGCGCGGCAGCCACCTCGCGCTGTCGCTGGAGCGGCTGGAGGCGCTGGCCGGGCGCAAGCTCGCACGCGTCGGCCTGTCGGCGACGCAGAAGCCC
>JBQCFN010000011.1:0-10007 GCA_051959035.1 Lysobacteraceae bacterium
GGGCGTGATCGTGATCGCCGCGACCAACCGCCCGGACGTGCTCGACCCGGCGCTGCTGCGCCCGGGCCGCTTCGACCGCCAGGTCGTCGTGGGCCTGCCCGACGTCAAGGGCCGCGAGCAGATCCTCAAGGTGCACATGCGCAAGGTGCCGCTGGCCGACGACGTCGAGCCGATGGTCGTCGCGCGCGGCACGCCGGGCTTCTCGGGCGCGGACCTCGCCAACCTCGTCAACGAGGCGGCGCTGTTCGCCGCGCGCGAGAACGCCCGCGACGTGCGCATGGAGCATTTCGACCGCGCGCGCGACAAGATCCTGATGGGCGCCGAGCGCCGCTCGATGGCGATGAGCGAGCAGGAGAAGACGCTCACCGCCTACCACGAGGCCGGCCATGCGATCGTCGGCCGCCTGGTGCCGGAGCACGACCCGGTCTACAAGGTGACGATCATCCCGCGCGGCCGGGCGCTGGGCGTCACCATGTACCTGCCCGAGGGCGACAAGTACAGCTACAACAAGACCGCGATCGAGTCTCAGCTGTGCTCGCTGTACGGCGGCCGCGTCGCCGAGGAGCTGATCTTCGGCAACGACAAGGTCACCACCGGCGCGTCCAACGACATCGAGCGCGCGACCAAGATGGCGCGCAACATGGCGACCAAGTGGGGCCTGTCGGAACTCGGTCCGATCACCTACGGCGAGGAGGAGGACGAGGTGTTCCTCGGCCGCTCGGTGACCCAGCACAAGAACGTGTCGGACGAGACCGCGCGCAAGATCGACGAGGTCGTGCGCGGCATCCTCGACCGCGCCTACGGCCGCAGCAAGCAGATCCTCACCGACAACCTCGAGAAGCTGCACGCGATGGCCAGGCTGCTGCTGCAGTACGAGACCATCGACGCGCCGCAGATCGACGCCATCATGGAAGGCCGCGATCCGCCGCCGCCGGCCGGCTGGGGGAAGTCGGGCGGCAACGGCAAGTCCGACGACACCCCGCGGCCGCTGGCGCCGCTGGCGGGCCCGGCACCGCAGACCTGAGCGGGACGGATCGGGAAGGAGGGCGGCTTCGGCCCCCTTTTCCGTTGGTGGCAGAATCGCCCGCATCCGTCCACGGGAGCCACCGATGAACTTCGCGCGCTGGGTACGCCTGTACGCCACCATGTTCGCCATCGCCTTCGTAGTCATCGCCGTGGCGCAGGCGCTGAAGGGCCACACGCTCGCGTATGCGGCCACGCAGGGCCTCGTCTGGGGGGCGCTGAGCGCGCTGGTCTACGTGCTCGCGGCGATCTACCGCTGGCGCAAGGCCCTGCGTTGCGAAGCCTGCGCCGACGTGGTGGCGGCCTACGAAGCGAAGTCCCGCGCGGACGGATGACGGTGTTCGACACGGTGCCCCAGCTCGACTGCGCGGGCCGCGTGCTGCGGCTGGACCGCCCGCGCGTGCTCGGCATCGTCAACGTCACCCCCGACTCGTTCTCCGACGGCGGAGCGCACGCGACGGCCGACGCGGCCGTCGCCCATGGCCTGCGCCTGGCGGAGGAGGGCGCGGACGCGCTGGATGTCGGCGGCGAATCCACCCGCCCGGGCGCGGCGGACGTTCCGCTGGAGGAGGAGCTGCGGCGGGTGTTGCCGGTGGTCGAGCGGCTGGCGAGGGAGACCTCGCTGCCGGTCAGCATCGACACCTCCAAGCCGGAGGTCATGCGCGCCGCGGTCGACGCCGGCGCGGGGCTGGTCAACGACGTCTACGCGTTGCGCCGCGAGGGCGCGCTCGACGCGGCGGCCGCGCTGGGCGTGCCGGTGGTGCTGGTGCACATGCAGGGCGAACCGCGCTCGATGCAGGACGCGCCGCGTTACGACGACGTCGTCGCCGACGTGCATCGCTTCCTCGCCGAACGCATCTTCGCCGCGGAGATGGCCGGCATCCCCAAGAAGCGCATCGTGGTCGACCCCGGCTTCGGCTTCGGCAAGACGCTGCAGCACAACCTCGCGCTGCTCGCGCAGCTCGAGGTGCTGGCCGGGCTGGGCGTGCCGGTGCTGGCCGGGATGTCGCGCAAGAAGAGCATCGGCGAGCTGACCGGCCGCGACGATCCCCGCGACCGCGTCGCCGGCTCGGTGGCCGCGCACCTGGTCGCCGCCCAGCGCGGCGCGCTGCTGCTGCGCGTGCACGACGTCGCTGCGACCGTGGATGCGCTGAAGGTGTGGGCCGCGGTGGCGGCGCAGCCGCTGCCGAAGGCCAGGCCGACGGCGCCGGCGATCCGCTGGCCGGACGAGGATTGAGCGCGACGCTCAGTCGTCGATCGTCACGCTCGCCGGCCGGCCGTCGACGAAATAGCAGGTGAACAGTGCGCCCTGGTCAGGGTCGAGGCATCGGAGCGTCACGTTCCAGGGCCGCGTGCCGTCGCCGTGCAGGGGCAGGGCGATCCCGCTGAGGCGGAATGCCTCGCGCCACGCCTGCGGCACCGGCCGGCGGTAGAAAGCCGCGTACTCCCGCCCGACCAGGCTCGCCACGCGGGCATGGAGCGCATCCTCGTCGCTGATCGTGCGCTGGAAGAACGCGACGTCCGCTTCGCCCGGAGGCTCGCCCCGGACGGTCGGGATGTCGATGGCGAT
This sequence comes from Lysobacteraceae bacterium, assembly GCA_051959035.1. GTDB lineage: Bacteria > Pseudomonadota > Gammaproteobacteria > Xanthomonadales > Xanthomonadaceae > JABFWF01. The sequence continues at coordinate 2,594 of JBQCFN010000011.1, forward strand.
GCCCTCGTCGCCGCCCTCGTGCAGCCACCATGCGCCCTCGCGCACGAGCAGTCCGAAGACGGGATGGTCCAGCGCCACCACCGGTGCGCGCTTCCTGCGCAGGAGCGCCAGCAGCCTCATCGATGATGCACGCCTGGGTTTGCCCAGCGCGGGTCGCCCGGGCCGCTCGCGGGTCGCATGGCCGGGCTCGCGGCCGGCCGCTTCAGCGCAGCACGCCGGTCAGCCCTGGTACCGGGCTGAGCGTGTTCTTCCGGTCGATGTCGAACGTGCGCGCACGCGCGTCCTGCGGCGCCGCGGTCAGCGTGCCGTCGAGCGCGTAGGCGAGGTTGCCGTTGCGCGCCAGCGCATCGGCGACGACGATCCGCGCCGCCGCGCTCGGCACGAGCGTGAGCGAGGCAACGTCCGCCGCTTCCGGCCCGATCGTCAGCGCGGGCTGGCCCTGCAGCGTGCCGGCCTGTTCGCCGCCGACGGTGAGCCCCAGCTCCACCGCGTCGAAGCGCATCGGCACGTTGGAGAAATTGTCGATGCGCAGGTCGACCGCCCAGCTGCCGTCGGTGCGCACGGTCAGCTGCTGGATGTTGGCCGAGGGCGCGGACACGCGGCGCACCGGTCCGGAACTGCAGGCGGCGAGCAGGGTGCAGAGCAGGAGGCTGGCGATGCGCTTCATGCAGGGCTCCGGAACGACTGCGCCGGAGCATACACGCGTCGAGCGCCGCGGCCGGAGCCGCGCCGGTGCGTCGGCACGCCCGTGCCGCATCGTCGGCACCTCGCGGAACCGGCGTTTCGACGGGGCGAAGGGCCGCCGGATGCGCGCACGCCGCCAGCCCGGCGGGCGGCGACCCGGGGCGTGAAGGAATCGGCAGTCCTCCCCGGGGGCCGATGGGTAAGATCGCGCTGGTAAGCGGATGGGTGAGTCCGGTTGCGAACCCGAAACGCGGCGTGCTCGCGCGCACGGCCGCCGAGCCGCTGCTGGTCTTCGCCTTCGCGCTGCTGGTCACCGGCGCGCTGGTGGCCAGCCTGGCCATCGCGATCCAGCGCCGCGACCGGCTCGACTTCGAATACCAGGTCGCGCAGACGGCCGAGGCGATCAACCAGCGCATCGCGGTCGCCTCCAACCTGCTGCGCGGCGCGGTCGGGCTGTTCGAGGCCAGCGACGCGGTGACCGCGGCCGAGTTCCACCATTACGTCGCCAACCTCGATCTCCGCCGGCGCTATCAGGGCATCCTCGGCATCGGCTATTCGCAGCGGCTCGCGCCGGACGAGGTCGCGGCGTTCGAGCGCCGGGTGCGCGCCAGCGGGCGACCGGGTTTCCACGTGTGGCCGGTTTCGCGGCGCGCCGAATACAACGCGATCCTCTACCTGGAGCCGCTCGACCGGCGCAACGCCGCCGCGATCGGCTACGACATGGCGACCAACCCGGTCCGGCGCGCGGCGATGGAGGCGGCGCGCGCGCGGGGCGACATCGTCGCCTCGGGCCGGGTCACCCTGGTGCAGGAAATCGACCGCCACAAGCAGGCCGGCTTCCTGCTCTACCTGCCGCTGTACGCGAACGCGGACGCAGGTGGCCGCCGGAGCCTGCGCGGTTTCGTGTACGCGCCGCTGCGCGCGGGCGACCTGCTTGCCGGCACGCGCGGGCAGGGCCCCCGCCGCGTCGATTACCAGGTCTTCGACGGCCTGCGCGCCGATCCCGCCGCGCTCCTGCGCAGCACCTTCGACGGCCCGGCGCCGGACGCGCGCTTCGTCGCGGACCGCGTGCTGGAGGTCGGCGGCCGGCACTGGCTGGTGCGCTTCTACAGCCGGCCCGAGCTGGATGCGCTGTCGCGCGGCTGGCTGGTGCCGTGGCTGGCGCTGGCCGCACTGGCCGCAAGCACGCTGCTGGCGCTGCTGAGCCGATCGCAGGCGCGCGCGCGCCGCGCCGCGGAGGCGGTGGCCAAGGCGCAGCGGCGCGCCGCCGAGGCGCTGCGCGAGAGCGACCGCCGCAAGGACGAGTTCCTCGCCATGCTCGCCCACGAGCTGCGCAACCCGCTGGCGCCGATCAACACCGCGGCCACGCTGCTGCGCCTGCCGCAGGCCTCGCCCGCGCTGGTGGAGGAGGCGAGCGGGATCATCGCCCGCCAGGTCGGGCACATGGCCGAGCTGGTCGACGAACTGCTCGACGTCTCGCGGGTCAACCGCGGGCTGGTTGCCCTGGAGGAACAGGTGTTCGACCTGCGCACCGCGCTGCACGCCGCGGTGGAGCAGACCCGCCCGCAGCTGCGCGAGCGCCGCCACGCCTTCGCCGAGCGCATCGGGGATGCGCCGCTGTGGGTGCGCGGCGACTGCACGCGACTGACCCAGGTCGTCGCCAACCTGCTCGACAACGCGGCCAAGTACACGCCGCCCGGCGGCGAGGTCGCGCTGGAGGCGGTGCGCGAGGACGGCCGCATCGAGGTGCGCGTGCGCGACAACGGCGTGGGCATCGAGCCGGCGCTGCGCTCGCATGTGTTCGACCTGTTCGCCCAGGCCGCGCGACCGCTCGACCGCGCCCAGGGCGGGCTCGGGATCGGCCTGGCGCTGGTGCGCAAGCTGGTGGAGCTGCACGGCGGCCGCGTGCGCGTCGATAGCCCGGGGGCGGGGGGCGGCAGCGTGTTCACCGTCGTGCTGCCCGCCGCCGCGGCGCCCGCGCGGGTGGAGGCGGCGCCGCCACCGCGCCCGCCGGGTGCGCCGCTGCGCGTGACCATCGTCGACGACAACCCCGATGCGCTGCGCACGATGGCCTTCCTGCTGCAGGCGCATGGCCATGCGGTGGCCACCCACGCCGACGCCGAATCCGCGCTCGCCGCCATCGAAGGCGTGCCGGCCGACGTCTACCTGCTCGACATCGGCCTGCCCGGCATGGACGGCCACGCGCTGGCGCGCCGGCTGCGCGCCGATCCGCGCACCGCGCGCGCCACCCTGGTGGCGCTGTCGGGCTACGGCCAGCCGGCGGACCTGGACGCGTCGTTCGCCGCGGGGTTCGACGCCCACCTGGTCAAGCCGGTGGATGCCGAACGCCTGCTCGGCGTGCTGCGCGACCTCGGCCTGGCACGCGGCACCGCGACGGCCGGCTGAGCGAGGGCGGCGCCGCACGGCGGCCGTTGCGCGCGCGTGCGATGCACACGCCGCGGGCGGGCGATGCTAGGCTGCACGGCGGCCGTTCGCGGCCGCGCTGGCGCACCGGGGGGAAGCGACATGCGGAGCAAGCGGGGAACGGGTGTCCTGTGGGGACTGCTGCTGGCGTGTTGCGCGGGCGCTGCGTTGGGCCAGGCGCGCGCGGCGCAGCTGTCGGTCGCGGTGAGCGACCGCCACGGCCAGCCGGTCGCCGACGCGGTGGTCACCGTGCTGCGGCACGACGCCGCCGCGCCGCGCAGCGCCCCCGCCGCCACCCGCACGGTCGACCAGAAGGACCTCACCTTCCTGCCCTACGTCGAGGTGTTCCATCCCGGGGACGCGGTGGTCTTCCACAATAGCGACCGCACCCGCCACCACGTCTATTCGTTCTCGCCGGTGAAGACCTTCGAGTACGTGGTCGCGCCGGAGCAGTCCACGCCGGCGGTGAAGTTCGAGCGCACCGGCGTGGTCGCGGTGGGCTGCAACATCCACGACCAGATGATCAGCTATCTCTACGTCACCGACGCGCCGTGGGCGGCGAAGACCGACGCCAGCGGCCAGGTACGCTTCGACGGCCTGCCGGCCGGCGCGTACGAGGTGCGCGTATGGCATCCGCGCCTGCCGCCCGCGCGGCCGGACCTGGTCCAGGCCGGGGTGGTGCTCGGCGGCGACGAACGCCGGCAACTGCCCTTCCAGGTGGCCCTGCGGCCCGACCCGCGCTTCCAGTTCGACCGCGAGCACACGCGATACTGAGGCCGCGATGACCTTCCGCTCCCGCCTCGCCTGGTTCTTCGTCGCCACGCTGGTGGCGGTGCAGGCCCTGACCGCCGTGCTGGTGTACGGCGTGACCCGGCATGAGCTGATCGGCGAAGGCCAGCGCCAGCTGGACGTGGCCGCGCGCGCGTTCGCGCGCCAGCTGGACGATTTGTCCGACCGCGTGGCGGCGAGCGTGCACGTGCTCTCGCTGGATTTCGCGCTGCGCTCGGCGATCGCCCAGCGCGACCGCGCCACCGTGCTGTCGGCGCTGGCCAACCACGGCCGCCGCGTCGGCGCGACGCAGATGCTGCTGGTGGACGTCGACGGCCTGGTCGAGGCGGACACCGCGCGGCGGTTCGCGCCCGGCACGGCGTTCCCGTACTCCGACCTGACCGAACGCGCGCTGGAGCGGCCGGCCGCCGCCGTGGTCGCCGCGCATGGGCAGGCCAGCTGGATGGTGGTGGTGCCGGTGTTCGCGCCCGACCTGGTCGGCTTCATCGCCGCGGCGATCCCGGTCGACGACCGCCTGCTCGCGCGGCTGCAGGCGCAATCGGCGCTGCCCAAGCAGATCGAGCTGGCCGCCTTCGAGGACGGGCGCTGGCACGCGGTCACCCACGGCGCCGGCAACGGTGCGCTGACCCGTGAGCTGGCCGCGAACGGCGCGACGCTGCCGACGCGACCGCGCGTGGTCGACGTCGACGGGCGCGAATCGGTGCTGCAGGCGGTGGCGCTGGCGCGTTCCCAGCGCAGCGCGCCGGTGATGGCGGTGCTCGGGTATTCGGTGGACGACGCGTTGCGGCCGTACCGTTCGGTCGGGCTCGCCTGGGGCGGGCTGCTCGGCTTCGGCCTGCTGGTCGGCTTCGCCGGTGCCTGGCTGATCGCGCGCAGCGTGTCGCGGCCGGTGGAGGAACTGGCGGACTCGGCGCGGCGCATCGAGGCCGGCGACTACGCCGCGCCCGCCCCGCAGGTGCGCGGCGCCGAACTCGGCGCGCTCGCCGCCGCGTTCGCCAACATGGCGCAGGCGATCCGCGTGCGCGAGGCGCACATCCTCCACCAGGCCGGGCACGATCCCACCACCGGCCTGGCCAACCGCGCCGCGGCGGAAACCGCGATCCAGCGCGCGCTGTCGACCTCGCCCGAGGCGCCGGCCGCGCTGCTGATGGTCGGCCTCGAGCGCGCGCCGGAAATCGTCAAGACGCTCGGCCACGGCGTCGCCGACCGGCTGATGCGCGACGTCGGCCAGCGCCTGCGCGCCCCAGGCGGTGCTGGGCTGGTCGCACGCGCCACCGACAGCCAGTTCGCGCTGTTCCTGCCGCAGGCCGCGCGCGCGGATGCGATCGCCACCGCGACGCGCGTGCTGGAGGCGCTGTCGCATCCCTACCGCGAGGGCGACTTCAGCCTCGACCTCACCCCGGCGGTGGGCATCGCGCTGGCGCCCGGGCACGGCCACGACGCCGGCACGCTGCTGCGCCGCGCCGAAGTCGCGCTGATCGCCGCGCTCGGCAACGACGAGCCGGTGGCGGTCTACGACGCCGCCACCGACCCGCACCGGCCCGAGCGCCTGTCGCTGATGGGCGACCTGCAGCACGCACTCGCCCACGACATGCTCGCGCTGCACTACCAGCCCAAGCTGCACCTCGCGAGCGGACGGGTGGACAGCGCCGAGGGCCTGGTGCGCTGGCAGCATCCGCGCCTGGGCTGGCTGCCGCCCGACGCTTTCGTCGGCCTCGCCGAGGAAACCGGCAACATCCGCCGGCTGACCCGCTGGGTGCTCGCGGTCGGCATCGCCCAGGCCAGTCGCTGGCGCGACGCCGGCGTGCCGGTGCGGGTGTCGATGAACGTGTCCGCGCGCGACCTCGAGGATGCCGAGCTGCCGCGCCGCGTGGCCGGCCTGCTCGCCGCGCACGGCCTGTCCGCGCGGCACCTGGCGCTGGAAATCACCGAGAGCGCGCTGATGCGCAATCCCGATGCCGCGTTGCCGGTCCTGCGGCAGCTGGCGGAGCAGGGCATCGAGTTGTCGATCGACGATTTCGGCGTGGGCCAGTCCTCGTTCGCCTACCTGCGCAAGCTGTCGGTGCACGAGCTGAAGATCGACCGCGCGTTCGTCGCCCAGCTCGCCCACTCGCGCGAGGACCGCACCATCGTGCGCTCGATCGTCGAGCTGGCGCACGACCTCGGCTATCGCGTGACCGCCGAGGGCGTGGAGGACCGCGAGGCGCTCGACTATCTCGCCACGGTCGGTTGCGACCACGCGCAGGGCTACCTGGTCGCGCGGCCGATGGCCGCCGATGCGTTCGACGCCTTCGTCGCCGAAGGCGCCTGGCCGCGGAGGGCCAGCGCCTGATGCGCGGGGCCGTCCTCGCGTGCATGCTGCTCGCGGGCCTGTTTGCCGGCACCGCGCACGCGCAGTCGCTGCACGTGCAGGGCTACCTGGACCTGCGCGTGGGCGGCAGCGACGCAGGCGACGCCAGCTGGCTCGACGGCGGGCTCGGCAAGGCGCGTTTCGGCGATGGCGACGGCGGCGCGACCGGCGCGGGGGCGATCACCGCCGACTGGCAACTCACGCCCTCGCTGCTGGCCTCCGCGGAGGCGCAGTACGTGCCGGCCGCGCGCCGGCCGCTGGACGTGATCGACGCATGGGTGCGCTGGCGGCCGGTGTCGACCACGCCGTGGCGCTTCTCGGCCCGCGGCGGCATGTTCTTCCCGCCGGTCTCGCTGGAAAACGACGGCGTCGGCTGGACCAGCACGTGGACGCTGACGCCCTCGGCAATCAACACCTGGGTCGGCGAGGAACTGCGCGTGTTCGGCGCCGAGGCGCGGCTCGAGCATCGCGGCGACGCCGGCACCCTCGCCGCCAGCGTCGCCCTGTTCGGCAAGAACGACCCGGCCGGCGAACTGCTGGCCACCCGCGGCTGGGCGTTGCACGACGTCAGCGCGGGCCTGGACGGCAGCGTGCGCGAGCCCGACGCGATCGCGCCGCTGATCGAGGGACAGGCGCCGGTGCGCTACCGGCCGTTCCTCGAGCTCGACCACCGCATCGGCGCCTATGCCGCGCTCGACTGGCAGGCCGTCGATGGCAGCCGCGCGCTGCTGACCTGGTACGACAACCGCGCCGATCCCACCCGCGAGACCGAATATGCCGGACGCGACCTCTACGCCTGGCGCACGCGCTTCTGGAGCGCGGGCGCGCGGCGGCAGTTCGGCGACCTCGTGCTGCTGGCCCAGGCGATGCGCGGCCACACCGCGATCGAGCCCGCGCCCGGCGTCGTGCTCGACACGCCCTTCGCGGCCGCCTACCTGCTCGCCGGATGGGAACTCGGCCGCTGGCAACCGGCGGTGCGCATCGATGCCTTCCAGACCGGCCGCAGTCCCCTGCCGCTGGACGAACACGGGCATGCGTTCACGCTCGCGTTGAACTGGCGCCCGAGCCCCAGCCAACGGCCCATGTTCTTCACGCCAACAACGACGTAGGTGCCCCGACGGCTAAGCGCACGCCTGCAGTCCGATATCGAACGGGTCCCGACCAGAT
>JBQCFN010000012.1:0-7200 GCA_051959035.1 Lysobacteraceae bacterium
GAACCTCGTGTTCGCGTTCTTCTACAACGCGATCGGCGTGCCGGTCGCGGCGGGCGTGCTGTATCCGGTCTCGGGCCTGCTGCTCAGCCCGATGATCGCCGCGCTGGCGATGAGCCTGAGCTCGGTGTCGGTGGTGCTCAATGCACTGCGGCTGGGGCGCGTGGCCGGCCGCGACGGCCTTGCGTCGCCACCGGACTAGAGCTGCCGCGCCGGGTCGCTCAGCTCGAGCTCGCGCAGCACCACGCTGGCCTGGGTGCGGTTGCGCACGCCGAGGCGTTCGAAGATCGCGGTGAGGTGCGCCTTCACCGTGCGCTCCTGCACGCCGAGGCGGTCGGCGATCTGCTTGTTGAGCAGGCCTTCGGCCACCAGCGCGAGCACGCGGAACTGCTGCGGCGAGAGGCTGGCCAGGCGCGCGGCGAGGTCGGCGTCGCGCGGCGAGGAATGCGCGCTCTCGACCGCGCCGCGCAACGTCGGCGGCAGCCACTGCTCGAGGCCGAGCACGCTGCGGATCGCCTCGCGCAGGTCGTCGAGGCCGGTGCTCTTGGGCAGGTAGCCGGCGGCGCCGTGGTCGAGCGCGCGGCGGATCACGCGCGGGTCGTCGTTGGCGGACACCACCACCACCGCGACGCCAGGATGCTGCGCGCGGATCGCGGCGAGCCCGGCGAGGCCGTGGTTGCCCGGCATGTGCAGGTCGAGCAGGACGAGGTCGATGTCGGGCTCGCGCTCGAGCGCGGCGAGCACGCCGTCGAGCGAGTCGGCCTCGCGCACGCCGAGCGCCGCCACGGCCTCGGCCGCCGCGCTGCGCAGGGCGGCGCGGAACAGCGGGTGGTCGTCGGCGATCAGCAGGGTGGGCATGGTGCGTCAGGAGGGATGGAGCAAGCCAGTACGCGTCGCTTCGGAAGGGCCTTCCCCGGCGGCGGTATCCGCCCAAGTCGCTCCCCGATGCCCGCTTGGTCGGTTGGGCACCGCCGCCAGGGAAGGCTCGCGTGGCGGTAAGGCAAGGGCTTCGGTGCCCTCCTGCCGGAGAGGCCTCACTGCACCGTCCACCCGCCATCCACGTCGATGGTGTGCCCGGTGATGTTGCGCGCCACGCCGGACATGAGGAAGGCGGTGATGCCGGCCAGCTCCTCGAAGGTGATGAACACGCCCTTGGGCATCGGCTTGAGCATGACCTCGCTGACCACCTGCGCTTCGGGAATGCCGCGGGTGCGCGCCTGGTCGGCGATCTGCCGGTCGACCAGCGGGGTCTTCACGTAGGTGGGGCAGACCGTGTTGATGGTGATGTCGGTGCCGGCGGTTTCCAGCGCGATGACCTTGGAGAAGCCGACCAGGCCGTGCTTGGCGGCGACGTAGGCGCTCTTGTACGGGCTCGCGACCAGCGAGTGGATCGAGCCGATGTTGACGATCCGGCCGAAGCCGCGCGCGCGCATGCCGGGCAGCAGCGCGCGCGTCAGCCGCGCCACGCCGACCAGCATCACCTGCACGAGGAAGTCCCACTTGTCCATCGGGAACTCCTCCAGCGGCGCGACGTGCTGCAGCCCCGCGTTGTTGACCAGCACCTCGACCGGCCGCGACACCGCGGCGAGCGCGGCGGCGACGCTGTCGTCGGAGGTGACGTCCAGTACCAGCGCTTCCGCCGATCCGCCGGCCGCGCGGATGCCGTCGACGACCGCCTGCGCGGGAGCCAGGGCGACGTCGGTGACGACGAGGTGGTGGCCGGCCTTCGCCAGTTCGGTGGCGATGCCGGCGCCGATGCCGCTGCCGGCACCGGTGACGAGGATGCAGCGGGTGGACATGGCAGGCACCGCGGGGAAGGGCGCCGCCAGCCTAGCAGGACCGGGCGGGGCCGCCTTCGGACCAAAGTACGATGCCGCGCGCGCCCGCGCTTGCTAGGGTGCGGGCATGAAGCTGCCCACCCTTGCCCTCAGCGCCTCGCTCGCGCTGACCCTCGCCGCCTGCGCGGGCACGCCCGCGCGCGCCCCGGAGCCCGCCATGTTCACCAGCCAGCGCGTCACCGAGCACCGCGGCGCCGGCGACGACCTGCTCACCGCCGGCCTCGGCCTCGACGGCCTGCGCGCGATGGCAGCGCCGGCGTTCGCCGACCCGGAGCATCCCACGGCGGCCGAAGCGCGCCGCCGCGCGATCTGGAGCAACTGGCGCGGCATCGCCGACCTCGGCCCGCTCGGCGGCTACGGCACGCTGTCCGGCAGCACCGCCGCGGTGCCCGGGCGTGAATACAGCGCGTTCGCCCACCTGCCGGGCGCGAAGGAGCCGCACCGCGTGCTGGTGCAGGTGCCCGACGGGTTCGACCCGAAGCGGCGCTGCGTGCTGGTCGCGCCCTCGTCGGGCTCGCGCGGCGTGTACGGCGCGATCGCGGTGGCCGGCGCGTGGGGCCTGCCGAAGGGCTGCGCGGTCGCCTACACCGACAAGGGCACCGGCACCGACTACTTCGACCTCGACAGCGGCACCGGCGTCGCCGCCGACGGCACGCGCGCGGCGCGCGGCGCAGCGGAACTCGCCTTCGCGCCCGATGCGCCGGCCGGCGCGCGCGGCGTCGCCTTCAAGCACGCACATTCGCAGGACAACCCCGAGGCCGACTGGGGCCGCGACGTGCGCCAGGCCGCCGAGTACGCGCTGCACGCGCTCGACCAGGCCTTCCCCGCGCAGGCGCCATTCCGCTTCGACAACACGCGGGTGATCGCGGTGGGCATCTCCAATGGCGGCGGCGCGGTGCTGCGCGCGGCCGAACTGGAGGGCCACTGGCTCGACGCCGTCGTCGCAGGCGAACCGGAAGTGCACGTGGGCGGCGGCCGCGCGCTGTACGACTACGCGACCGAGGCCGCGCTGCTGATGCCCTGCGCGCTGCTCGCCTTCGACGACCTCGCGCAGTCGCCGCTGTCGGCGCAGGCGCGCCAGTCCGGCGCGCTGCGCTGCGCTTCGCTGGCGCAGGCCGGCATGCTCGCCGGCGCCGACACCGCCGCGCAGGCGCATGCCGCGCGCGACCGGCTGCACGCCGCCGGCTGGAGCGATGCCGCGCTGCATGCCGGCGCGCTGTCGGTGGACTTCGACCTGTGGCGCGCCGTGGCCACCGCCTACGCCTCGGCGTACGGCCGCTACGGCATCGGTGAACATCCCTGCGGCTATGCCTGGTCGGCCTTGAACGCCGACTTCACCCCGCGCCCCGCGACCGCCAACGAGCGGGCGGCGTGGTGGTCGGATGCGGCCGGCATTCCGCCCGGCGCGGGCGTCGGCCTCGTCGACGCGAAGCTCGCCGCGCCCGACTTCACCCTGCCGGGCCTGCAGTGCCTGCGCGCATTGTGGGCCGGGCAGGGCGCCGACGCGCAACGCGTGCGCGCGGGCATCGACGCCGCCCGTGCCGGCCTGCCGCGCGCGGGCCTGCCGGTGGTGGTGGTGCACGGCACCGACGACGGCCTGGTGCCGCCCGCGTTCAGCAGCGCGCCGTGGGTGGCGCAGGCCAAGGCCGCCGGCCGCGACGTGCGCTACTGGCAGGTGCGCAACGCGCAGCACTTCGACGCCTTCCTCGCGCTGCCCGATTACGGCGCGCGCTACCTGCCGCTGCTGCCGTACGTGTACGCCGCGCTGGACCGCGTGAGCGCGCACCTCGACGACCCCGCGACGCCGCTGCCGGGCGACGCGGTGATCGCCACCCGGCCGCGCGGCAACGCGGCGCTCGCGGCGGACCACCTCGCGATGCCGTAGGGCGGGCGGGCGAACGGTCACGCGGGATCGCGGGTCGCGCCCCGGGTGCGCCTTGCTTGCCCGGGCTGCGGAGCGACGGGAACGCACCAAGGGAGCCCCGGCAAGGCCGCGGGCCGCCACTGCGGAGGCCGCTGAAGCCGCTGCGCCGCGCAGGTGCGCCGGCGGAGAATGCAGACGGCGCCTTGATCCCGCCCGGCGCAGCATCCGGTTTTCCCTGACCGGACGTCCGCCATGAGCACCTTCCAGGTCGGCTACCTGATCGGCAGCCTGTCCAGCACCTCGATCAACCGGCTGCTGTCGAAAGCGCTGATCCGGCTCGCGCCGCAGGAACTCTCCTTCACCGAGATCCCGTTCCGCGAGCTGCCGCTGTACTCGCAGGACTACGACGCCGACTTCCCGCCGGTGGCGCGCGCGTTCAAGCAGGCGCTGGCGGAGGTGGACGCGGTGCTGTTCGTCACGCCCGAATACAACCGCTCCATCCCCGGCGGCCTGAAGAACGCGATCGACTGGGCCAGCCGCCCGTACGGGCAGAATTCCTTCGCGCGCAAGCCGTCGGCGGTGATCGGCACCTCGCCGGGCGCGATCGGCACCGCGCTCGCGCAGCAGGACCTGCGCGCGGTGCTCAGCTTCTGCAACTCGCCGCAGATGAACGCGCCGGAGGCCTACATCCACTTCAAGCCGGGCCTGGTCACGGCGGAAGGCGAGGTCACCGACGCGTCCACCGAGGAGTTCCTGCGCAACTACATGCAGGAGCTGCATCGTTTCATCGAGCGCGTGCTGACCGTGCTGCCGTCGTTGCGGATGCAGGCCGGCAAGGAACAGGCGCTGCCGCAGCCGCACTGAGCCGGCCAGCGGGCCACCGCCGCGCGGCCCCGCTTGCCGCCGCCACGCCGCGTTCGGCATGCTGGCCGCCACCGCACGCGGAGCGATCCATGCAGCCACCCCGGCGCCACTTCACCATGCTGCGCGATTTCCGCCTGGCCGACTGGTTCACCCTGGCGAACGCCGTCTGCGGCACCGGCGCGATCTTCGCGGCGATGCGCTTCCTGCAGGACGGCGTGGTGCGCGACCTGCTGTGGGGGATGGCGCTGATCCCGCTGGCGTTCGTGTTCGACGCGCTCGACGGGCGAGTCGCGCGCTGGCGGCAGTCGGCCTCCACTCTCGGGCGCGAGCTGGATTCGCTCTCGGACGTGATCTCCTTCGGCGTCGCGCCGGCCGCGCTCGGCTACGCCTGCGGCCTGCGCGGCGGCTGGGACTGGGTGGTGCTGTCCTATTTCGTCGGCTGCGGGGTCAGCCGCCTGGCGCGCTACAACGTCACCGCCGAGCAGCTCTCCGGCACCGAGGGCAAGGTGAAGTATTTCGAAGGCACGCCGATCCCGACCAGCATGGTGATCGTCGGCCTGCTGGCCTGGGCGGCGGCGCAGGCGCGCATCGGCGACGCGCTCTGGTTCGGCATGCTCCAGCTCGGCCCGTGGCGGCTGCACCCGCTGGTGCTGGTGTACGCGCTGTCGGGCTTGCTGATGATCAGCAAGACGCTGCGCATTCCCAAGCCTTGAGTCCTGCCCGCCACGGGATCGCATCGGCGGGCCGCGGGAACCTGCCGGCCGCGACCTGTTCGGTTCGCCCGGGCACCAATGAACGCGGCCCGTCAACGCGCCGACGCCTGCCGCGTTCTTGGACGGACGCGTTCGCAGGGTGCCTGCCCCTGCCCACGTCCGCCATGACGATCGGCAGACGAACCCCGGTGGTGGCTGGCACATCCTCGCGGGACTCCTTGCGTGGCGAGGTGGCACATGCTCAGTCGCAGGTTCTTCCTCATGGCCGGCGCCGCCGGCGCCACCGCCGCGTTGCGGCCTGGCGCCGCGATGGCCGCATCGGGCCATGCCGCAATCGGTGCCGGCGACGGCACGGGCCTGCTGGATCTGTCGATCCAGCCGACGCGGGTCTTCAAGCGCACGTCCGACCAGAACCGGCTGCGGATGGAATACTGGCTGTTCAACCTGATGCTGCGCTCGCCCACGCAGGACCGGCCGCGGCTGGCGTCGCTGGCGGTGGACGGCCTCTCGCAGGGGCGCGTCGTGCGCAGCACCACGTGGACGGCGGACGCGGTGGCGAAGGCCAACCTGCTGGCCGCGGCCCCGATGGCCGCGAAGGAAGGCGGCTGGCTGGTCGCCGCCTTCCACGTCGCCGATGAGGTTCCGGTGGCGCTGGCGGTGGACGCCGTGCGCTGCGTGCTGGAATTCGACGCCGGGCACGGGCGCGAACGGCGGGAGACGACCGTCCATTTCGAACAGCACGCGCAGAAGACCCGCCTCGTCTTCCCCTTCAGCGGCAACGGCATGATCACCCAGGGCGGCGCCTGGAACGACGGCCATCGCAACCGCAGCGGGATGTTCGCCATCGACGCGATCGGCCTCACCGACCTGTACGCGGCGATGACCGCGCCGGGCGATGCGTCGCAGTCCGCGGCCGGGTGGGGACGCCCGATCATCGCGCCCGCGGCGGGCACCGTGGTCGTCGCGCGCGGCGACCGGCCCGACCAGCCGGTGCTGGGCGTGTCGGATCCGGCGTATTTCGTCGACGGATTCCCCGACGGCGGCGATCCGGGCAACCACGTGGTGATCGACCACGGCAATGGCGAATTCAGCGTGCTCGACCACTTGCAGCACGGCAGCGTCCGGGTGTCCGTCGGCGAGCGGGTCGTCCAGGGCCAGCCGCTCGGGCTGCTGGGCAGTTCGGGCGATTCGAACAGCCCGCACGTGCACCACCAGCTGCAGGATGGCCCTGACTGGACCCGGGCGAACGCCTTGCCGCACGCCTATGCCAACGGCCCGCGCGAGCGCCACGACCGGGGCACGATCTTCAGCGCGGACTAGCCGGAGGGCGGTTGCGGGCGATCCACGGCGGGCGCTTCCCCGCTGCCCCGCATCGCGAAGCAGGCCCGCGGACGCGCAACGAGGCGCTGCCGCTTGCCGGGGCCCGAGGCGGTAGCATGCGCGCCACGGGAGGACGCGCATGAGCGACCACGCACGGGACGACTTCGACACCCTGGCCCGCCGCACCTGGCAGGCCTGGGGCGACGCATTGCGGCAGGGCGCCGCAGCCGGGCAGGGCATGCCGGGCTGGAGCGAGGCGATGCAGTGGTGGGGCGCCTTCGCGCCCGGCGCAGCGCGGGCGGACCAGCCCGCGCAGGCGCCGTGGCTGGAGCTGATGCAGCAGCTGGCGGGCCGCTTCGCCGGCCAAGACGCCAGCGCCGCCGAGATCGCCGCCGAATGGCAGCGCATGCTCGGCGCCAACCCGCTGCCGGAGATGTTGCGCACGCTGCGCCTGCAGGGCACCCAGGGGCTGGATGCATGGTGGGATGCGATCGCGCCCTGGCTGGAAGCCTGGCAGCGCGAGGCGTCGACCTGGCTGCGCCTGCCCGCGTTCGGCATCGCCCGCGAGCACCAGGAGCGCTGGCAGCGCCTGGCGCAGGCGCAG
>JBQCFN010000013.1:0-14973 GCA_051959035.1 Lysobacteraceae bacterium
GCCTCGGGCGGGCAGCAGGGGGGTTGAGTGAACTTGAATACGAGCGATAACGGCTTGTCCGGTCTGAAGGTCATGGTGATCGATGACTCCAAGACCATCCGGCGAACGGCCGAAACCTTGCTCAAGAAGGAAGGCTGCGAGGTGCTCACGGCGGTCGACGGCTTCGAGGCGCTGGCGAAGATCTCCGACCAGAAGCCGGCCATCATCTTCGTCGACATCATGATGCCGCGGCTGGACGGCTACCAGACCTGCGCGCTGATCAAGAACAACCCACAGTTCCGCGCCACGCCGGTGATCATGCTGAGCTCGAAGGACGGCCTGTTCGACAAGGCGCGAGGCCGCATCGTCGGCTCCGAGCAGTACGTCACCAAGCCGTTCACGCGCGAGGAACTCCTCGACGCGATCCGCAAGCACGTCAACGCCTGACCGGGGGGCAGGGCGAACAACATGGCACGCATTCTCCTGATCGAGGACTCGCCGACCGACACGGCGGTGCTCACCCAGCTCCTGCAGCGCAACGGCCACCAGGTGCTCACGTCCGGCAGCGCCGAGGACGGCATCGAGGTCTGCAAGCGCGAGCTGCCCGACCTGGTCCTGATGGACGTGGTCCTGCCGGGCATGAACGGCTTCCAGGCCACCCGCGCGCTGTCGCGGGACAACGCCACCAGCGCCATCCCGGTGCTGATCGTGAGCACCAAGGGCATGGAGACCGACCGCGCCTGGGGCCTGCGCCAGGGCGCCAAGGACTACATCGTCAAGCCGCCGAACGAAGAGGCGCTGATCGGCCGCATCAACGAGCTCCTCGGAGCCTGACATGGCCAGGCAGCACGGCCCCTTCGAGATCCTCGCCGACTACGAGCGGCGGTCGCTGGCGCACGTCGCCGGCCTGCCCGAGCAGCTGGACGCGCCGGGCCTGTGGCGCGGCGTCGGCTACCGCATCGGCAGGCAGCGCCTGGCCTCCGGGTTCGGCGAGGTGGTGGAGATCCTGCCGATGCCGGCGGTCACGCCGGTGCCCGGCGCGCAGCCGTGGATGCTCGGCGTCGCCAACATCCGCGGCAACCTGCTGCCGATCGTCGACCTCAAGCAGTTCCTCGAGGGCGAGCGCACCGTGCTGCACGAGGGCCAGCGCGTGCTGATCGTGCGCCAGCCGGGCGGCGACGTCGCCGTCACCATCGACGAGCTGTACGGCCAGCGCAGCTTCGTCGAGGAGCAGCAGATCGACCCCGCCACGCTGGCCGAAGGCCGCTACGCCCACTTCGTCGACCGCGCCTACCGCCTGGCCGACATCGACTGGGGCATCTTCAGCCTGGACCGGCTGGCCCGCACCCCTGAATTCAGACAAGCCGCGGCCTGACCGCGTACGAGAGCCGAGGTAACACCATGAGTACTGTGATGGACAACGTCGCTGGCAAGGGCCGCAACGTCGGCACCAACGTCTGGATCTGGATGCTGATCGGCTCGCTGGTCGTGTTCGCCGGCAATACCGGCTACTCGATCTCCAAGACCGCGCGCCTGGGCGGCGCCAGTACCGCGGCCTCGCGCCTGCAGGTGGACTCGCAGAAGCTCGCCAACCAGGGCCGCGAGGCGGTCGGTGGCGACGTCGCCTCGTTCGCCGCGTTCAAGGCGACCCGCGCGCAGATCCAGGACGACATCGGCCTGCTCAACGACCGCTTCGGCAACAACGCCGACGTCGCCGGCCCGATCGCCACCGTGACCCAGACCTGGGCGCCGCTGGCCAAGAGCGCGGACCAGGTGATCGCGTCCGAACAGGCGGTGACCGGCCTGGCCGGCCACGCCGACAACTTCACCAAGCGCGTGCCGCAGCTGCAGGCGCAGATGGACGAAGTCGTGCGCGCGATGTCGGCTTCCGGTTCGGCCTCCTCGCAGATCTACATCGCCCTGCGCGAGGTGGTGACCGCCGCGAAGATGGCGGCCAACGTCACCAAGATCCGCGCCGGCGGCGCCGACGCCGCGATCGCGGGCGACGCGCTGGCGCGCGACGCCGGCGTGTTCTCGCAGGTGCTCTCCGGCCTGCGCGACGGCGACGCCGCGCTGAACGTGCAGAAGCTCGGCAACCCCGCCGCGCTGGCCTCGCTCAACCAGGCCACCACGCTGTGGGCCGACATGAAGAAGGACCTCGACGCCATCCTCGGTTCGTCGCAGGCCCTGTTCCAGGCCCAGTCGGCGGCCGCGAAGATCACCGGCGGCTCGGACAAGCTGCTCGGCGACAGCGAGTCGCTGTTCCGCGCGCTGACCGCGTTCGGCTCGCTGCGCGACACCAGCATCATCGGCGGCGTGTGGGTCTCCATCGTGTCCGGCGCGGTGCTGCTGCTCTCGCTGATCGGCCTGTACTTCAGCAGCCGCCGCGCCGAGCGCGCCCGCTTCCAGACCACGATGGAACTCAACAACCGCAACCAGGAGGCGATCATGCGCCTGCTGGACGAGATGGGTTCGCTCGCGGAAGGCGACCTCACCGTGAAGGCGACCGTGACCGAGGACATGACCGGCGCGATCGCCGACTCGATCAACTTCGCGGTCGAGCAGCTGCGCAGCCTGGTGGCGACGATCAACGACACCTCGGTGCAGGTCGCGGCCAGCGCGCAGGAAACCCAGGCGACCGCCATGCACCTGGCCGAGGCCGCCGAGCACCAGGCGCAGGAGATCAACTCCGCCTCCGACCGCATCAGCGAGATCGCGGCGAGCATCAACCAGGTGTCGCGCAACTCCGCGGAGTCCGCGGAAGTGGCGCAGCGCTCGGTGCAGATCGCGACCAACGGCGCCGGCGTGGTGCGCCAGACGATCGCCGGCATGGACTCGATCCGCGACCAGATCCAGGAAACCTCCAAGCGCATCAAGCGCCTGGGCGAGTCGTCGCAGGAAATCGGCTCGATCGTCGAGCTCATCAACGACATCTCGGAACAGACGAACATCCTCGCGCTGAACGCGGCCATCCAGGCGGCCTCGGCCGGCGAGGCGGGCCGCGGCTTCGCGGTGGTCGCGGACGAAGTGCAGCGACTCGCGGAGCGCGCGTCCAACGCGACGAAGCGCATCGAGACGCTGGTGCAGACCATTCAGTCCGACACCAACGAAGCGGTCAGCTCGATGGAGCAGACGACCTCCGAGGTGGTCGCGGGCGCGCGCCTCGCCGAGGACGCGGGTACCGCGCTGGGCGAGATCGAAAAGGTGTCGGCCGACCTGTCCAACCTGATTCAGGGCATCTCGGCGGCGGCGCAGCAGCAGTCCAGCGCGGCGTCGAACATCACCGCGACGATGAACACGATCCAGCAGATCACCTCGCAGACGTCGCAGGGCGCCAACCAGACCGCCGAGTCGATCGGCAACCTGGCCCAGCTCGCCGCCGACCTGCGCCGTTCGGTCGCCGACTTCAAGCTGCCGGCCTGACCGCACGACGCAACCGGGCACCTGAGATGAACATGGCCGCCAACGCCCGCCGCAGCGCGCGCGCCGCATCACCTGGAGGCGGACGATGACGACTGCCCTGCGCGACGCGATCGACTACACCACGCTCGGCTGGGTCAAGCCGGAGCTCGACGAGACCCTGCGCCAGGCGCGGATCGAGATCGAGGCTTTCGCCGAGGATCCCGCCGACACCAGCCGCATGCGCTTCTGCGCGGGCTACCTGCACCAGGTGCAGGGCACCCTGCGCATGGTCGAGCTGTACGCCCCGGCGATGGTCGCCGAGGAAATGGAGCGCCTGGCGCAGGCGCTGCAGGAAGGGCAGATCGCCGACCGCGACGAAGCCTGCGCCACCCTCATGCGCGGCGTCGTCCTGCTGCCGGACTACCTCGAGCGCCTGCAGGGCGGCCACACGGACATTCCGATCGTCCTGCTGCCGCTGCTCAACGAACTGCGCGCCGCGCGCGGCGAGGCGGGCCTGAGCGAGAGCGTGCTGTTCGCGCCCGACCTGCAGAAGCCGCTGCCCGAGGCGCTGGCCACTCCGGCCGAATCGCGCGCCGAGCGCGGCACCCATGCGGCGCCGCTGCTCGCCCAGCTGCAGGCCGCGCTGGCCGCGTGGCCGGAGGGCGGCGCGCCCGCCGATGCGTCCGCGCTCGCCGCCGCCGTCGACGGCCTGCTCGCGCAGACCGCCGAGGAAGCCGGCCGCCGCATGTTGTGGGTCGCGTCCTCGGTCGCCGGCGCGCTGCGCGACGGCGCGCTGCCGCCCACGCCCGCGCTGCGCCAGGCCTTCGCCAGCGTCGAGCGCGAGGCGCGCCAGCTGCTCGACCAGCAGCACGGCGCGATGCCGCGCGCCGATGCCGCGCTCGAGCCGACCCGCCAGCTGCTCTACCACGTCGCCCATGCCGACGGCGACCATACCGGCCTGCGCGACCTGCGCGCCGTCTTCGACCTCGACGCGCAGGCGCCGAGCGAATCCGAACTCGCGCACGCGCGCGGCAGCGTCACCGGCCGCAACCGCGCGCTGCTCGACACCGTCGCCGCGGCGGTGAAGGAAGACCTGCTGCGGGTCAAGGACGCGCTCGACCTGCACCTGCGCGGCGGCCAGCACGACCTCGCCACCCTGCAGCCGCAGGTCGAGGCGCTCGGCCGCGTCGCCGACACCCTCGGCATGCTCGGCCTCGGCGTGGCCCGCAACGTCGTCCAGCAGCAGCGCGATGCGCTCTCGGGCATCGTCGACGGCAGCCGCGCGGCCGACGAGGGCGCGCTGCTCGACGTCGCCGGCGCGCTGCTCTACGTCGATGCCTCGCTCGACGAGCAGGTCAAGCGCCTGGGCGGGCCCGACGTCGACGCCGACGAAGACCTGCTCGCGGCCGAATCGCGCCGCGTGACCGAGGTGCTTGCGCGCGAGGCGATCGCCAACTTCGCCGACGCACGCCAGGCCTTCGTGGCCTTCGTCGAAACCAACTGGGACCACGCCGAACTGGCGGAAGTCCCGCGCCTGCTGCAGGAAGTCGCCGGCGCGCTGCAGATGCTCGAACTGGCGCACCCCGCCGGCCTGCTGACCGGCGTGCGCCTGTACGCCGAGCGCGAGCTGATCGCCCGCCACCGCGTACCCAACGGCCGCCAGCTCGACACCCTGGCCGATGCCCTGGCGAGCCTGGAGTACTACCTCGAGGCGCTGCGCGAGCAGCGCCCGCAGCGCGACGACATCCTCGACATCGCGCGCAGCAGCCTGGAATCCCTGGGCTACTGGCCGCTGCCCGCGACGGGCCCGGCGGAGGCCGTGGTGCTGCCGGAGATGCCGGAACTGGTCGAAGCCGACCTGCGCGGCGACGCGCATCCGTCCGGGTCCGAAGCCCCGGCGACGGCCGTGCGGGAACCGGCAACGCCGGCCGCACCGGAGCCCGCCGCGCCCGCCCCGGCCCAGGCCGCCGCGACCGCGGTGCCGGTCGGGACCGGGATCGGCGGCTTCGAGGCCAGCGACGAGATCGACGACGAGATCCGCGAGGTCTTCCTCGAGGAGTTCGAGGAGGAGATCGGCAACCTCGACCAGCTGCTGCCGCCGTGGCGCGCCGCGCCCGATGACAACGAGAAGCTGCGCCCGATCCGCCGCGTCTTCCATACCCTGAAGGGCAGCGGCCGCCTGGTCGGCGCGAAGACGCTGGGCGAGTTCAGCTGGAAGATCGAGAACATGCTCAACCGCGTGCTGGATGGCACGCGGCCCGCCAGCCCGGCCGTGGTCGCGATGGTCGACCAGGCGTTCTACACGCTGCCGCAGCTGCAGGCCGCGCTGCGCGGCGAGGGCGGCATCAGCGCCGACCTCGACGGCATGCAGGCCGTCGCCGACCGCATCGCCGCCGGCGAGGAAGCCTTCCACCAGCCGGCCGAGGCGGCGTCCGCCGCGGCGGTCGAGGTGTCGCCCGCGGCGCAGGCAACCGAGGCCGCCGCGCCCGCGGCGCCGGTCGCGGGGACCGAAGCCGAGCCCGAAGCCGAGGGCGTGCCCGCCGCGGTCGATGCCGTGCTGCTGGAGATCCTCGACGCCGAGGTGGCCGGCCACCTGGCCACGCTCGACCGCTGGATCGCGGCGGCGCGCGCAGGTGCGACCAGCGCCGACGACGCGCTGCTGCGCGCCATCCACACCATGAACGGCGCCTTCGCGATGACCGAAGTGCCGTCGATCCCGGACGCGATGACGCCGGCCGAGGCCTACGTCAAGCGCCTGCTCGCCGCGCGTGCCGACGCCAGCGCGGACGGTGTCGAGGCGATCGCCGAGCTGGCCGGAGCGGTGCGCACCACCGTGGCCGCGCTGAAGTCGCCATCCCCGCGCATCCCGTCCTTCGCCGCGCTCGCCGCGCGCCTGGCCGCGTTGCGCGACAGCCTGCCGGAAGCGACCCTGCCGGCCGGCGAACCAGTCGTGCCGGTGGGCACCGAAGCCGCCGATCCGCTGGCGGCCGAACTCGGCGCGCTGGACATCGGCGGGTTCTCCGCGTTCCCGACCCACGACCTGCACGCCGCCCAGGCCGATGCGGCCGCTGCGGACGAGGCGCAGGCCGATGCGGCCGCGCTGGAGATGGCGCTGCTCGACCAGGCCCGCGCGGATGCCGAGCGTGCCGAAGCCGAACGCCTCGAAGCCGAACGTGCCGAAGCCGAACGCGCCGAAGCCGAACGCGCCGAAGCCGAACGCGCCGAAGCCGAACGCGCCGAAGCCGAACGCGCCGAAGCTGAGCGCGCCGAAGCTGAGCGCCTTGAAGCCGAACGCGCCGAAGCGGCGCGCCTCGAAGCGCAACGCCTGGCCGAAGAGGAAGAGCGCGAGTACGCGCGCCTGGAGGCCGAATACGCCGAGCAGGCCCGCATCGCCCGCGAACAGCAGGCGGAAGCCGAACGCCTCGAAGCCGAACGCCTCGAAGCCGAACGCCTCGAAGCCGAACGCCTCGAAGCCGAACGCCTTGAAGCCGAACGCCTCGAAGCCGAACGCCTCGAAGCCGAACGCCTCGAAGCCGAACGCCTCGAAGCCGAACGCCTCGAAGCCGAGCGCCTCGAAGCCGAACGCCTCGAAGCCGAACGCCTCGAAGCCGAGCGCGCCGAAGCCGAGCGCGCCGAAGCCGAGCGCCGCGCGGCCGAGGAGGAGGCGCAGCGCGACTACGCGCGCGCCGTGCAGGGACAGCAGGACGCCGGCTCGATCGAGCCCGTGGTCGCCGAACTGCTCGCGCACGCCATGCCCACCGGCGAGGATCCGGACGCGCCGCTCGACCTCACCGGGCTCGACCCCGAACTCATCGACATCTTCGTCGAGGAAAGCGTCGACCTGCTCGACCACTCCGATGGCCTGCTCGCGCGCCTGCGCGAGACGCCGACCGAGCGCGAGGCGCTGGTCGGCCTGCAGCGCGACCTGCACACCATCAAGGGCGGCGCGCGCATGGCCGGCATCATGGCCGTCGGCGAGCTCGGCCATGCGATGGAGTCGCTGCTGGAGGCGGTCGTCGACCAGCGCTGCGAGCTCGGCCGCGACGGCATCCCGCTGCTGGAGCGCGGCTTCGACCGACTGCACGCGATGGTCACCCGCGTTGGCGAGCGCCGCGCGGTGGCGCTGCCGGAGCTGCTGATCGCCGAGTTCGACGCGCGCGCCCAGGGACGCACGCTGGAGCCGCAGGCCGGCCGCGAGGCCGCGCCGGTGCCGGCGCCGAAGGTCGAGCTCAAGCCGTTGTCCGCGCCGATCAGCGACGTGCCGTTCGGCGAGGAAGAGGACGTCACGGTCCGTGCCCCGCAGGAGCAGGTGCGCATCCGCGCCGACCTGCTCGACCGCCTGGTGAACTACGCCGGCGAGGTCGCGATCTACCGCGCCCGCCTGGAGCAGCAGCTCGGCGCGTTCCGCGGCGCGATGGTCGAGATGGAGCAGACCAACACGCGCCTGCGCGACCAGCTGCGCCGCCTCGACAGCGAAACCGAAGCGCAGATCATCGCTCGCTACCAGCGCGAGAGCGAAGCCGGCGACGAGACCTTCGATCCGCTCGAGCTCGACCGCTTCTCCACCCTGCAGCAGCTCTCGCGCGCGCTGGCCGAGTCGGCCGCCGACCTGACCTCGCTGCAGGGCTCGCTGGACGACCTGACCCGCCAGTACGAAACGCTGCTGCTGCAGCAGTCGCGCGTCAGCTCCGAGCTGCAGGAAGGCCTCATGCGCACGCGCATGGTGCCCTTCGACGCCCTCGTGCCGCGCCTGCGCCGCGTGCTGCGCCAGGCCGCCAGCGACACCGGCAAGCAGGTCCAGCTCAAGGTCGAGGGCGCGCAGGGCGAGTTCGACCGCAACGTGCTGGAGCGCATGACCGCGCCGCTGGAGCACATGCTCCGCAACGCGGTGGCGCACGGCCTCGAGTCGCCCGAGCGGCGGCGCAAGGCGAAGAAGCCGGAAGAGGGCATCGTGCGCATCGCGGTGCGCCGCGAAGGCTCCGAAATGGTGCTGGAGATGGGCGACGACGGCGCCGGCCTGGACCGCGTCGCGATCCACCGCCGCGCGGTCGAACGCGGGCTGGTGCGCGACGATGCGCGCCTGGCCGACAGCGACCTCGACGCGCTGATCTTCGAGCCCGGCTTCTCCACCGCCACCGAGGTCAGCCGCCTCGCCGGCCGTGGCGTGGGCATGGACGTGGTGGCCAGCGAAGTCCGCCAGCTCGGCGGCGCGCTCGACATCCGCTCCAGGCAGGGCGAGGGCACCACCTTCACCATCCGCCTGCCGCAGACCCTGGCGGTCACCCAGGCGGTGTTCGTGCGCATCGGCGAGACCAGCTTCGCGGTGCCGATCGCCTCGGTGCGCGGCGTCGGCCGCATCCCGCGCGAGGAGCTGGACAAGGAGAACGCCAGCTACCGCTACGGCGGAGAGGACTACGCGCTGCACGACCTCGGCGCGCTGCTCGGCCAGGGCCGCGCCAAGGCGGAGGGCCAGCTGCAGATGCCGGTGCTGCTGGTGCGCTCGGGCGACCTGCGCATCGCGGTGACGGTCGACCAGGTGGTCGGCAACCGCGAAATCGTGGTCAAGCCGGTCGGCCCGCAGGTGGCCTCGATCCCGGGCATCTTTGGCGCGACCATCATGGGTGACGGCCGCGTGGTCGTGATCCTCGACGTCGCCCCGCTGGTGCGCCGCCAGGCCGCGCTGCCGCGCGACCAGGTGGCCGCGCCGGCCCCGGCCGCCGACGTCCGCAAGGTGCCGCTGGTGATGGTGGTCGACGACTCGGTGACGATGCGCAAGGTCACCGGGCGCGTGCTGGAGCGCAACAACTTCGAGGTCGCCACCGCGAAGGACGGCCTCGACGCGCTCGAGCGCATGGCCGAAGTGGTGCCCGACCTGATGCTGCTCGACATCGAGATGCCGCGCATGGACGGCTACGAGCTGGCGACCGCGATGAAGGGCGATCCCCGCCTGCGCAACGTGCCGATCATCATGATCACCTCGCGTACCGGCGAGAAGCACCGCCAGCGCGCGTTCGAGATCGGCGTGCAGCGCTACCTCGGCAAGCCGTACCAGGAGCACGAGCTGATGCGCAACGTGTTCGAGCTGCTGGCCGAGACCGAAGAACGGAGCGCGGTGCATGGCTGAGGCCAGCCGCGTCGCCCTGCTCGCGCGTCCGGGCGAGGCCCGCGATCGTCTGCAGGCCGCGCTGCAGGAAGCGGGCGCGGAGCTGGTGCTGGTCGCCGACCCGACCACCGCCGAGGCGGGCGACGTGCGCGCCGCCGGCGCGCAGGCCGTGCTGGTCGCGCTGGAACCGCAGGTCGAGGACGCGCTGGACCGCTTCGATGCGGTGCTGGGCGACCCGGCGGTCACGGTGATCTTCGACGAGGCCGAACTGGCCGCTCGGCGCGACGGCTGGGATGCGGCGCGCTGGGTACGCCACCTCGCGGTCAAGCTGGGCCGGCGCGATGACGTGCTGCCGCCCGGCTTCGAGCCGGACGAGATGGACACGATCGACGAGCGCCTCGGCGCCGAACTGGTGCAGCCCGAGCGCTACCGGCGGCAGGACACGGACCTGGAGTTCTCGTCCTTCGCCGCGGAAGCGGCCGGCCTGACCGACGAAGTCCCGACCGCCGCGCTGGACGAGGATGCGCCGCGGCACTGGGACAGCGGTCCGGACCTCGACCTGTCCGCGTTCGCCGCCGAGGCCGCGTCGCTGGCCGGCGCGGTGCCGGAGGACGGGCTCGAAGGCGGCACGGTGCCGGTCGGCAACCTGCAGTTCACCGACGACCTCGGCGAAGCGACCCCGGATTTCGACAACTTCAGCTTCGACCTGGACCTGTCCGCGCTCGACGCGGCGCTGGCGGCGACGCCGGTGCCGGAGCCCGAGCCGGTGCCGCATGCCGACTTCGACATCGCGCGCGACGAGCCGCCGCCACCGCCGCCGCGCCCGTCGCGGCCGGCCGTGCTCGAGCTCGCGCCCGACACCCTCCCGGTCGACGACAAGAAGACCGACGACCGTTTCCGCCTCGACCTCGCCGAGCTGGAGGCGCGCATCGCCGACCTCCGGCTGGTGGACGAACCGCGCGTGCGGCCGTCCAACGCGCCGGGGGTGGTCCTGGTGCTGGCCGGCATCGGCGGCCCCGATGCGGTGCGCCAGCTCCTCGGCGGCCTGCCGGCGTCGTTCCCGCGCGCGGTGCTCGTCGAGCAGCGCCTCAACGGCGGCCGCCACGACAAGCTGGTGCGGCAGATGCAGCGCGCGACGTCGCTGCCGGTCATGCTGGCCGAGGACGGGATGGAGATCGTGCCCGGCAAGGTCTACGTGCTGCCCGGCGACCTCGGCCTCGCCCCGGACGAGCCGTTGCGGTTCGGCGGCGCCGCGCCGGGCCTGCTCACCCACCTGCCGGCCAACGACAGCGCGATCGTGCTGCTCAGCGGCAGCGATCCGGCGGTGGTCGACGCCGCGATGGCGCACGCGCTGCGCGGCGCGCTGGTGGTCGGCCAGGCGCCGGACGGCTGCTACGACGCCACCGCGCCGGCGGAACTGATCGCCCGCGGCGCCGACAGCGGCGCGCCGCCGGCGCTCGCCAAGAAGCTCGCCGCCCGCTGGGCGGCCTGAGGAAGACCCATGTCCACTGCCAGCCACGACATCCGCGGCGTGCTCATCCAGGTGGCGGGCGCGCGCCTGCTGCTGCCCAACGCCACCATCGCCGAGGTGCTGTCCTACGCCGAGCCGGACGCGATCGGCAACGTGCCGGACTGGCTGCTCGGCCGGATCCGCTGGCGCGGCTGGCAGCTGCCGCTGGTGAGCTTCGCCCGCCTGTCCGGCATTGCCGACGAGCAGGGCGGACTCGGCAGCAAGGTGGTCATCCTGAAGGCGCTCGGCGGCGATGCCCGCCATCCGTATTTCGCCCTGCTGACCCAGGGCTTCCCGCGCCTGGTGACGGTGGCGAAGGAGGCGCTGCGCGCCGAGGACGCAGACGCCACCCAGTTGCCGCCCGGCATCCAGGCGCGCGTGGTGCTCAACGAGGACGCCGCGGTGCTGCCGGACCTCGCCCAGATCGAACAGCTGATCGGCACCGCGCTGGCGCAGGCCGCCTGATCCCCGCTCTCCGCGGCCGGATCCCCCTGTAGGAGCGGCTTGCAGCCGCGAGCTCTCGCCCGGCGCCCGCCGGCGGGCCGAACTCAGCGCAAATCCCCGCAGCGCGCCTGCAGTGCCGCGATCGCCGCGATTCCCGCCGTCTCGGTGCGCAGGATCCGCGGCCCCAGCCGCAGGCCGGTGAAGCCCGCGCCGAGCAGCAGCTCGCGGTCGCGCGGCGACCAGCCGCCTTCCGGCCCGATCGCCAGCACGCAGCCGTCGCCGTCGACCCCGGCCGCGCCGATCGCCTGTTTCGCGAGCGGATCGAGCAGGAAGCGTGCGCCCGCCGGCAGGTCCGCGAGCGCCTTGTCCAACGGGCGCGGCGCCACGACGTCGGGCACCCGCGCGCGCCCGCTCTGCTCGCAGGCCGACGCCACCACGCTGCGCCAGTGCGCCACGCGCTTGCCGGCGCGCTCGGCGTCCAGGCGCACCTCGCTGCGCTCGCTGGCGACCGGCACGAACGTCGCGACGCCGAGCTCGGTCGCCTTCTGCAGGATCCAGTCCATCTTCTCGCCGCGCGCGATGCCCTGCAGCAGGGTGATGCGCAGCGGCGATTCGTTGTCCACCGGCGTGCGCGCGTCGATGCGCGCGCGCACCTCGCGCTTGCCGACGGCGACCAGCATCGCCGCGTAGTCGTGGCCGTCGCCGTTGAACAGCACGCAGGGCTCGCCCTCGCGCAGGCGCAGCACGCGCACGAGGTGGCTGGCGGCGGCGTCCGGCAGCGCGCATTCGGCGCCGGGCGCGAGCGGGAGGTCGACGAAGGCGCGGATCACGCGCATGCGGTGGCCTCGAGGATGGCGTCGCGGGTGGCGTCGGCGAGCAGCCGCAGCTGCGCCTCGTCGATGCAGTAGGGCGGCATCCAGTACAGGATGTCGCCGAGCGGGCGCAACACCACCCCGCGCGCGAGCGCGGCGCGGTAGGCGCGCAGGCCCACCCGCGCGGCGGGATCGAAGGGCGCCTGGCGGACGCCGCCGCGGCTCAGCTCGAACGCGAGCACCATGCCGGCCTGGCGCACGTCCGCCACGTGCGGCAGCCCGGCCAGCGGCGCGGCGAGTTCCGCCATGCGCGCGGCCGTTTCCCGGTTGCGGGCGAGCACGTCGTCGCCGTCGAAGATCGCCAGCGAGGCGAGCGCGGCCGCGCAGGCGAGCGGGTTGCCGGTGTAGCTGTGCGAGTGCAGGAACGCGCGCTCGCGTGAGGCGTCGAGGAATCCGTCGTAGAGGGCCTGCGTCGCCAGCACGGCGGCCAGCGGCAGGAAGCCACCGGTCAGGCCCTTCGACAGGCACAGCAGGTCCGGCTGGATGCCCGGCGTGGCGCCCTCACGCACGGGCGGCGCCTGTTCGCAGGCGAACAGCGTGCCGGTGCGGCCGAAGCCGACCGCGATCTCGTCGGCGATGAGGAACACCCCGTGGGCGTCGCACAGCGCGCGCGCGCGGCGCAGGTAGAGCGGGTCGTGCATGCGCATGCCGCCGGCGCACTGCACGCGCGGCTCGAGGATGAGCGCGCACACCTCGCCGGCGTGGCGCTCGAGCAGCGCGGCCAGCGCGTCCGCCGCGCGCTCCGCGCGCTGGGCCGCGCCCTCGCCGGGCTCCGCGAGGTAGGCGTCCGGCGACGGAGCGAACAGCGCCTCGCACAGCAGCGGCGCGTACACGCGCCGGTACAGCGGCACGTCGCCGACCGCGAGTGCGCCCAGGGTCTCGCCGTGGTAGCCGTTCTCCAGCGCGATGAACTTGCTGCGCCGGGTGTCGCCGCGGTTGCGGAACCAGTGGAAGGCCATCTTCAGCGCGACTTCCACCCCGGCCGAACCGTTGTCGGCGTAGAACACCTTGGCCAGCGGCGCGCGGCCGTCCTCGCGCGGCGCGAGCGCCAGCAGCCGTTCCGCGAGCTCCACCGCCGGGGCGTGCGAGAAGCCGGCGAGGATGACCTGTTCCAGCGTGCCCGCCTGGCGCGCGATCGCGGCGGCGATGCGCGGCTCGGCATGGCCGAACAGGTTGGTCCACCAGCTCGACACCGCGTCGAGGTAGCGGCGGCCGTCGCGGCCGACCAGCCAGGCCCCGTCGCCGCGCGCGATCGGCACCAGCGGCAGCGCGTCGTCGTGGTGCTCGCGCATCTGCGTGCAGGGATGCCACAGCACGTCGAGGTCGCGCGAACGCCAGCCGGCGGCGTCCGCTATCATCGGGTCGATCGGTGGGATGTCGCGCATCCGCGCATTATCGCAAGCCGGGCGCGCACGCCGCGCTGGAGCCGGCCGGCGCGCACCGCGTGGATGGCCGCGCCCCTTCCTCCCTCGAACAACGGACCTGCCCCGGCCGCCCATGCCCCGCCTGCCCACCATCCATGGCATCACCGAGCACGACGCCGGCCCCTACCGGATGGAGCGGCTCGACCTCGAGTTCGGCAACGGCGAGCGGCGCCTGTACGAGCGCCTGCACAGCCGCGGCCACGGCGCGGTGCTGGTGGTGCCGCTGCTCGACGACGACACGGTGCTGCTGGTGCGCGAATACGCCGCCGGCGTGCACCGCTACGAACTCGGCCTGGTGAAGGGCCGCATGGATGCCGGCGAAACGCCGCTGCAGGCCGCCAACCGCGAGCTGCAGGAGGAAGCCGGCTACGCGGCGCGCTCGCTGGTCCTGCTGCGCGAGCTGACCCTGTCGCCCAGCTACATGAGCCACTCGGCGCACGTGGTGGTGGCGCGCGACCTGTATCCCCACCGCCTGCCCGGCGACGAGCCGGAGGAGCTGGAGGTGGTGCCGTGGAAGCTCGATGCACTGCATGCACTCGCCATGCGCGAGGATTGTTCGGAAGGGCGCTCGCTGGCGGCGCTGTTCATCACGAGGGAGTGGCTGCGCAATGGCAATGCAGGATAGGAAGGATCTGCGCGAGGCGGTGATCGCCGTCGCGATCGAGGCGGCCGAGCGCATCCTCGAGGTCTACGACAGCGAGTTCGCGGTCCAGCACAAGGACGACCGCTCGCCGCTGACCGCGGCCGACCTCGCCGCGCACCGTTGCATCGTCGACGCGCTGGAACGGCTGACCCCCGACATCCCGGTGCTGTCGGAGGAATCGGCCGAGGACGTGCCGGGGCTGGTCCGGCGCGAGTGGCGCCGGCTGTGGCTGGTCGATCCGCTCGACGGCACCCGCGAGTTCGTCAAGCGCAACGGCGAGTTCACCGTCAACATCGCCCTGGTCGAGGACGGCGAACTGCTGATGGGCGTGATCCAGGCGCCGGTCACCGGCGAACTCTGGCACGCGCAGCGCGGCGTCGGCGCGTTCCGGCGCGAGGCCGGCGGCGAGGTGGAACTGCGCCCGCGCCGGCCCGCCGCGCCGCCGCGGCGCGTCGCCGCCAGCCGCTCGCACCGCGACGCCCGCACCGAGGCCTTCATCGGCCGGATGGGCGAGGTCACCGAGGTCAACCTCGGTTCCTCGCTGAAGTTCTGCCGCCTCGCCGAGGGCGGCCTGGACGTGTATCCGCGCTTCGGCC
>JBQCFN010000014.1:0-4016 GCA_051959035.1 Lysobacteraceae bacterium
CCTCATGCGGAGCCGTCGCACATGACCCTGCGCGGTACGGCAGCGGCGGGCGGGCATGGGGCCGGTTGCGGCAGGCAGCTGCTTGCCCAGGCGCGGCGCGATGCGCTGCGATGGCGCCTCCATGGAACGCCCACGCCGCCCGCCGTCCCACGCCGGCAGCGCGCCGCCGAAGGCGACATGGCCGCGCTGCAGGCGTCAGCCGTGGTTTGGCTGGAATACTCGGCCGGAACCGGCGGAGATCAACGGGCAACCAGGCCCTTGCGTCCGGCCGCGGCCACATTGTCGGCGCCGTCGCCGAGGTGCTCGCGCAGGAATCCCGCGATGCCGCGATACGCCGCCGCGATGTCGCCGAGGTCGCGCCAGTTGTGGCCTTCATTGTCGAAGCCGAGCATCACCGGCGGGTGGCCGGCGAGGTTGAGCATGCGCACCAGGCGGCGGGCGTGCTCGTAGTCGACGCGGGTGTCCTCGCGGCCGTGCACCAGCATCACCGGCAGGGTCAACGCGCGGTAGCGGTACAGCGGCGAGGTGGCGAGCATCTCGGCGTATTCGTGGCGCGGATCGCCGACCAGGCGCTCGAGCTCGGCGCGGGTCTTCGCCGTGTTGCCGGAGTCGCTGGCGGTGAAGAACAGCATGCGGTCGGTGATGCCGGCGATCGATACCGCGCAGCGGAAGCGGCCGGGCCAGCGCGCGGCCGACTGCAGCGCGGAATAGCCGCCGTAGCTGCTGCCCATGATGCACATGCGCGAGGCGTCGAGCGGGTACTGCGCGAGCGCGGCCTGCAGCGCGGCGTCGATGTCGTCCTCGATCGCGGTGCCGGCGGCGTGGTAGCCGGCTTCGCGGAACGCGGTGCCGTAGCCGTCCGATCCGCGGAAGTTCACCTGCAGCACGGCGTAGCCGAGCGACGCCAGGAACTGCACCTCGGGGTTGAACTGGCGGCGATCGCTGACGCCGATCGGGCCGCCGTGCGGCAGCACGACCAGCGCGCGGTGGCCCGCGCCCGGCGGCATCGTGAGGAAGGCCTCCACCGGCATGCCGTCGCGGCTGGTCGTGCGCAGCGCCACGCTGCGCACGAACTCCCGGCCCTGCAGCCATGGCGCGGCCACGTCGACCACGTCGGCGGCGCCGGACACGCTGTCGTAGCGGTACAGCGTGGCCGGCAGGTCGCTCGCCTCCACCCACAGCAGCAGCGTGCGGCCGTCGTCGCTGCGGCCGGCGACGTCGACCGAGCGCTCGGGAAAGGCGCGCGCCAGCGCGTCCTGCAGCGGCGCGAGCGCGGGATCGAGGAACGCGGTCACCCGGTGGCCGGCCTCGAAGTAGCTCGCGCCGATCGGTTCGCCGTCGGCGCCGAGCACGGCGTCCTGCACGTCGACGCCGGGCCTGGCGAACAGCGTGCGCACGACCTTGCCCTGCTTCGGGTCGAATGCCACCAGGTCGCGTTGCGCGCTGCCCTCGTCGCTCAGCCCGAACACCAGCTGGCCGCCGTCGGACAGTCCCAGCGGGCGGAACCCGCCGTCATCGCGCAGCGGCAGCACCTCGTCGAAGCGGTCGCCGTCGCCATACATCAGCGCGAGCGTGCCGTCCTCGCGGTGCAGCGTGGCCGCGCGCACGCGCCCATGCGCGTCGGCGAACCAGCCGATGTCCGGATCCGCGGCGGCCGCGAGCCGGCCGCGCAGTTCGGCCTCGAAATGGCGCGCGCCCTCGCGCTCGCCGATGTCCAGCGCGACCACCTCGAGCCGGCCGAACGCGCCGCGCCGCTCGAACAGGATCCGGTTGGGCTCGCCGGTACGCGTGGCGAGCACGTGGCCGTCGTCCGGCAGGCGCGATTGCGCGAAGGTCGGCGCCGCGCCGGGCGCGACGTGGATGTCGAACAGCGAGACGCGCTCGCGGGTGCGGTCATCGCCGGTGCCGGCCAGCAGCACGCGGTCGCCGGCCCAGTTGATCGAGCCGAAGCGCTCGGCACTGGTCGCCAGGCGCACCCGTGCGCGCGAGGACAGGTCGATGAGGTCGAGCGCCCACAGGCTGTCGTTCTCGTGCACGTTCTCGACCACGAGGTCGCCGGCGGGATTGAGGCTGGCGCTGTCGATGCGGCGGTAATGCCACAGGTCCAGCGGCGACAGCGGCAGCTTGCCGGGCGCGGGCGGCGCCAGCACCGTCGAGAGCGCGTCGTCGCCCGCCGTCGATGCGGCGCGCTCGCGCGCGTAGAACGCCGGGAACGGATCCGGATAATGGCCCGAGTACACCAGCGGCAGGGCCTGCGCGAGTCGCGGATGGCGGGCGCGCAGCCAGTCGATCGCGCGCAGCCCGCGGTTGGAGACTTCGAAGCTGAGGTTGTCGCGGCCCTTCAGGCGCAACACCAGGTCGCCGGCATAGGTGATGCGGCCGGCGGCGACGTCGAAGGCTTCCCCGCGCTGGTCGCCGAAGTTGTAGCGGTGTCCGGACCGGATGGTGGCGCTGCGCCAGGCATAGCGGCCGGCCGGCACCACCAGCAGGCGCGCGGCGACGCCCGCATCGATCGCAGGCAGCGCTTCGAAGCTGTCGCCGTCCACCCGCGCCAGCTGCAGCGTGGACAGCGCGGCATCGGAGTCGGCCTCGACCAGCAGCAGGCCCTCGTCGGGGCCAAGCTCCGGCATCGCCCCCGCGGGCAGCTCGCGCACGCCGGCCAGGGCGGGCAAGGCGATGCACAACGCCAGCACCGCCAGTGCGGCGCGCAGCCAACGCTCCGCCAGCGCGCGTCCCCGCACGCCCTGCTGCTCCAACGATCTGCGCGATTCCCCAGCCGCCTCGCGCGCGGACGAACTTGCCACTGCGACATCCCCCTTGCAAGGAGGACGCTAGCGCGTTTCGGGCGGCGGGATTCGCGACGCGTTGCGCTGTTCGGCTCAATGAATGCGCGCGCCCCGAAATGAATGCGTGGTCGCCTTGCCATGGCACTGATCGCATGCCCGGCAGGATGCGGCCTCCACCGACAAGAGGAGCCGCCATGGCCACGCCGCAGGAATTCGAAGACAAGCTCTGGAAGGCCATCGAATCCGACCGCACGGTGATGCTCGGCCTGGACGGCGTCGATGGCGGCCATGCGCGGCCGATGACGGCGCTGTCCGAATCGCCGCGCGGGCCGCTGTGGTTCTTCACCGCGCGCGACAACGCGCTCGTGCGCGGGCTGGAGGATGGCGGCGCCGGCGCGCACGCCAGCTTCGTCGCGAAGGACCACGAGCTGTTCGCCAGCCTCGGCGGCGAGCTGCGGCTGGACATGGACCGCGCGGCGATCGACCGGCTGTGGAATCCGTTCGTGGCCGCGTGGTACGAGAGCGGCAAGGACGATCCGAGCCTGGCGCTGCTGCGCTTCGACGCCGACCACGCCGAGGTCTGGGAGAACGCTTCCAGCCTGCTGACCGGGATCAAGGTGCTGTTCGGCGCGAATCCCCGGCGCGACACCGCGGACAAGGTCGCGCGGGTCGACCTGCATTGAGCGCGCCCGGCGCGCTCATCGCACCGCGTAGACCTTGCCGGTGTCGGCCCCCTCGACCGAGCGGCTGTAGGCCAGCGCCACCCGCGCCGCCGGCACCGGCTCGATGCCGCGGAAGAAGGGGCCGTAGTCGGCCACCGATTCGCTGAGCAGGCCCGGGCTGACCGCGTTGATGCGCAAGCCGCGCGGCAGCTCGATCGCCGCCGCGCGCACGAAGGCCTCGATCGCGCCGTTGGCCAGGCTCGCCGCGCTCCCACCCACCACCGGCTCGGCGGCGAGCATGCCGGAGGTGAGCGTGATCGAGCCGCCGTCGCGGAGGTACCCCGCACCGGCCAGCGCCAGCACCACCTGCCCCATCAGCTTGTTGTGGACGCTGAAGTCCCACTGCGCCGGCGTGATGTCCAGCAGCGGGCCCCAGGCGACGTGGCCGGCGGCGGAGACGATGGCATCCAGCGGAGCGATCGATTCCAGCGCGCGGTGCACGCTCCTGCCGTCGGCCAGGTCCAGCCGGAGTGCGCCGCTGCTGCGGCCGGCGTCGATCACCTCGTGG
>JBQCFN010000015.1:0-7026 GCA_051959035.1 Lysobacteraceae bacterium
GGCGGAGCGGACCAGGGGGAGCTGCGGATCGGTGGCCTGGGCGCGCGCCGGGCCGGCGAGGCCGGCCAGCACCGCCGCCACCCACAGGACGGGGGCGCGCAGGGACATGCCCCGGACTATAGCCGAGGGGGCTTGAACGGCCGGGCGGGGCCGAAGCGTGCGCGTGTTCACCCAGTCCGCTTGACCCCTTGCGGGGTTTTTACGAAACGTTTACAAGGACGCGACCGTCGTGCGCACAGGGGGCCGGCGGAGTCAACCCCAAATCGTGAACGGAGAGTCCCGATGCATGTGTTGCGCCGACACCGGCTGGCCACGGCCGTCCAAATTTCCCTGCTCCTCGCCTTGCCTGGCCTCGCCATGGCCCAGGACGCCGCGCCGGCGCCCGCCGACCAGGCGCAGCAGCCCGCGACGCTTGAACGCGTCGAAGTCACCGGTTCGCGCATCAAGCAGACCGACAAGGTGACCAGCCAGCCGGTCGCGATCATCACCCGCGCGCAGATCGACCAGAGCGGCGCCACGTCGCTCGGCGAGTTCCTGCAGGACATGACCGCGAGCGGCAAGGCGCTCAACGCCAAGTTCAACTCCAGCGGCAACTTCGGCTATCCGCCCGACGGCGGCGGCATCGGCGCCGGTTCGGCGCAGGTGGACCTGCGCAACCTCGGCTCCAACCGCGTGCTGGTGCTGGTCGACGGCATCCGCTGGGTCAACGAGTCCTCCGCGTCCGGCGTCAGCGGCAGCGCCGACCTCAACACCATCCCGCTGGCCATCGTCGACCGCATCGAGGTGCTGGAGGACGGCGCCTCGGCGATCTACGGCTCCGATGCGATCGCCGGCGTGGTCAACGTCATCACCAAGAAGAAGTTCGACGGGGTGATGGTCCACACCAAGTACGGCAGCTACGGCCACGGCGGCGACGACACCGAGGCCGACATCACCATCGGCGGCAGCGGCGACCGGTTCAACGGCGTGTTCAACGCGAGCTACGTCGAGTCCAAGCGCATCAGCGCCTCGGAATGGGCGCGTTCCTCGATCCCGACCCCGGGCGGCGGCCCGGCCGGCAGCTCGGGCACGCCGCAGGGCCGCTTCATCTTCTGCGATCCGAGCCTGCCGACCACGGGCCCCGGCGGCTGCGACGCCGATGGCGCCAACTGGTTCGACATGACGCTCAACGACGGCACCACCGCGCCCAACTACAACGGCGGCAACCCGACCGGCGGCGCCGGCACGTACCACGACTTCAACTTCACCGCCGACGGCTTCAACTTCGCGCCCTACAACCTGCTGCTGACCCCGTCCAAGCGCAAGTCGGTGTTCGGCAGCATCAACTACGACGTCAGCGACTCCGTGTCGCTGCACGCCAAGATGCTCTACAACAACCGCCAGTCGGCCAACCAGGCGGCGCCGGAGCCGATCTTCGTCGGCCCGTTCGCCGGCACCGGCGGCATCGCCGACGGCATCAACATCTCCGCGCTGAACCCGTACAACCCGTTCGGCATCGACCTTTGCGCGGTCGCCTCGCCGACCTGCGGCGACGGCACCGCCAACTTCGGCTTCATCACCAAGCGCCCGATCGAGCTCGGGCCGCGCATCTTCAGCCAGGACGTCGACACCTGGTACGTCAACCTCGGCCTCAGCGGCGCCTTCAACGACGCCCGCAACATGAGCTGGAACGTCGACTACGTCCACTCGGAGAACAAGGCCGAGCAGACCTTCCTCAACGGCTTCAACGTCGGCCACCTCAAGCTCGCGCTGGGCGACCCGGCGCTGTGCGCGGCCTCGCCCGGGTGCGTGCCGCTCGACCTGTTCGGCGGCGAGGGCCGGCCGATCACCCAGGAGATGTTCGACTACATCGAGGCCGACCAGCACGACAGCTCCAAGCAGGTCCTCGACCTCGTCACCGCCAACCTGACCGGCGACCTGTGGGCGATCGGCGACCGCAACGCGGGCTTCGCGGTCGGCTTCGAGCACCGCCGCTACCAGGGCGACTTCAACCCCGACCCGCTGCGCCAGACCGGCGAGTCGCAGGACTCCTTCGCCTCGCCGATCTCCGCGTCCTACCACGTCAACGAGGCCTACGCCGAGCTGCTGGTGCCGTGGGCGAGCGTGTTCAGCACCGACTTCGCGGTGCGGCGCTCGCAGTACTCGACCTTCGGCGGCGCCACCACCGGCAAGGTCGGCTTCCGCTACCAGCCGATCCAGGACCTGGTCCTGCGCGGCACCTGGTCGGAGGGCTTCCGCGCGCCGAACCTCGGCGAGCTGTACGGCCTGACCCAGTTCGGCGACACGCTGGTCGACCCCTGCGGGTCGGCGACGCACCCGGGCCCGCTTGATCCGAGCTTCGCGGCGGCGTGCGCGGCGGCGGGCGTGCCGGCCAACTTCCAGCAGGCCAACACGCAGATCATCAAGTTCACCGGCGGCAACGCCGACCTGCAGCCGGAAAAGTCGAAGAACTACAACTTCGGCGCGGTGTACAGCCCGTCCTGGGCGGACAACCTCGCGTGGTCGCGCCGGCTCGACTTCGAGTTCGACTACTTCCACTACAAGGTCACCGACGCGATCCAGG
The DNA here is from genome assembly GCA_051959035.1 of Lysobacteraceae bacterium. Taxonomy (GTDB): domain Bacteria; phylum Pseudomonadota; class Gammaproteobacteria; order Xanthomonadales; family Xanthomonadaceae; genus JABFWF01. Next base: position 2,564 of record JBQCFN010000015.1, read on the forward strand.
CGCCGGACACCCAGGCCCTGCTCAACGGCTGCTATGACGGCAGCATCACCAACCCGACGATCTGCGGCGGCTTCACCCGCGGCACCGGTTCGCAGCTCAACCCGCCGACCGACTTCCTCGACAACCTCGGCACCATCACCACCAGCGGCCTGGACCTCAAGGTCAACTGGCTGAGCCCGGAGATGGCCTGGGGCCAGCTGAGCGCGTCGCTGCAGTCCACCCACACCATCAAGTACGAGGCGGTGGACAACGAGGGCAACCGGTCGCAGCGCGCGGTCGGCGTCGAGGTCAACGACAGCGCGATCCCGGACTGGCAGACCAACATCCAGCTCGGCTGGCACAAGGGCGACTGGAACGCGGCCTGGAACGTCCGCTACATCAGCGCGGTGGACGAGGACTGCGGCAACGCCGGCACGACGCCGTCGACGGGTTGCGCCGAGCCGGTCGGCTCGCACGAGCTGCCGGCGACCACCTACCACGACATCCAGGTGGGCTGGAACAACGCCTTCGGCGCGAGCGGGCTGAAGCTGTCGGCGGGCATCAACAACGTGTTCGACAAGGACCCGCCGGTGTGCGTGACCTGTTCGCTGAACGGCTACGACGCGGGCACCTACGACCTGCCGTTCCGCTTCTGGTACGTCGACCTGCAGTGGAAGTTCTGATCGCCACCCGGTGACGGGAACGGGCGGCGAGCGATCGCCGCCCGTTTTTTTTGCACGCGCTAGTGGTAGCGGCTTGCAGCCGCGATCTCGCCCACGCACACGATCACGGTTGATGCGCACCCGATGCGGGAAGCGCCTTGCCGGGGGATGAGGAGCTCGCGGCTGCAAGCCGCTCCTACGGCGGCAAGGGCGGTGACCGGGTTGGCGGCACGGCTCTACGGCACGCCTGGCGCGGGCGGTGCCTGGCCCGGCGATGCGCTCAGCAGCGCACCGCGCCCGCCGGCACGTCCAGGTCGACCGACAGGGCGAGGTGGTCGGACTGCGCGGCCGGCAGCGCGCGCACGTTCGCGCAGCTCAGGTCGCCGGTGACCAGGATGTGGTCGATCGCGCGCTGCGGGCGCCAGCTGGGGAAGGTCGGTACCGCGTGGCCGGGTGGCTGCAGGCGGGTGCGCCGGTACAGCACGTCCATTTCCGGGCGGTCGGCGGGACAGTTGAAGTCGCCCATCAGCACGGCGTGCGGGTGGTCCTGCAGCAGCTCGGCGATGAAGGCCAGCTGCGACAGCCGCGAGCCGGCGCCGAGCGACAGGTGGGCGACCGCGATGGTGAGCCCGTCGCGGTCGTCGCCGAAGCGCGCCAGCAGCACGCCGCGGCCGCGGATCCGGCCGGGCAGCGGATGCACTCCGATTTCCAGCGGTTCGATCCGGCTCAGCAGCCCGTTCGCGCTGGAGGCGACGCCGCCGACGCTGCGGTTGGGCTGGTGGGTCCAGTAGTCGAAGCCGCCGCGCTGGGCGAGGTAGTGGGTCTGGTTGGTGAAACCCGAGCGCAGGCTGCCCGGATCGCTCTCGTTGAGGCCGACGATGTCGTGGCCGCTGGCCAGGCGCGCGATCGCGTCCAGCGCGCCGCGCTTGTTGCCGGCCGGCAGCACGTGCGACCAGGCACGCGCGGCGTAGTCGTGGTAGCCGCGCGTGCTGGACCCCGCCTGGATGTTGGCGCTGAGCAGCCTGAGCCGGCGGGTGGCCATCGCCCCGCTTACTTGCCGGCGGCGGCGCGCTCGCGCGCGACCAGCGCATCGGAGATGCGCAGCATGTCGTCGAAGGACTTGCCGAGCACGCGGTACTTGCCGTTGATGACCAGCGTCGGCGTGCCCTGCACGCCGGTGGCCAGCATGAACTGCTTGGCGCGGTTGAGCCGGGCGTCGGTGGCGAAGCTGTGCATCGCATCGACGAACTGCTTCGGATCCGCGCCGTAGGTGGCGTAGAAGTGGGCGATCGCCGCCTCGTTCGGCGGCTGGCCCTCGCCTGGCAGCGCGTGGGTGGCGTGGATCGCGTTGAACATCGCGACGTGGCTCTTCGCGTCCAGGCCCATCGATTCGGCGACCAGGTAGGCCTGCGCGTAGGGCAGCCACTGCGGGCCGAACGCGGCCGGCACGTAGGTCACCCGCACGTCCGCCGGCAGCTTCGCCTTCCACGCTTCGAACGCGGGCTCGAAGGTGTTGCAGGCCGGGCAGATGAAGTTGAACACCTCGACCACTTCGATCTTGCCGTTGAGCGGCTGGTAGGGCTGGCCGCCCTGGATCTCGACGTAGTCGGTGCCGGCGACCAGGTGGTCGGCCGCGGCGGCGGCGGGCGTGGCGGCCGGCGCCGCCGCGGTGGCGTCGGCACTGGCGCCGGCGGCCTCGCCGGCGGCGCTGCCGGCATCGTTCCGGCTCGCGGCGGCGGCGGCGATCGCCGCCTCGCTCGGGGTGCCGTCGCCGGCGGGGGCCGGGGCGGCGGTGGCGCCGGCGGTGTCGGCGGTGTCGGCGGCGGGCGCGGGCGCCTGCTGCTGGCAGGCGGCGAGCGGCAGCAGCACGGTCAGGAGCAGGGCGAAGCGCTTCATCGAACGGTTCTCCTCGGGTGGATTCAATGCGTGCGCAGCTGGTCGACCAGTGCGCGGGCGATGCGCAGGGTGGCTTCGCGGCTGGTGCCGGTGACGCGGTAGCGGCCGTCGACCACCAGCGTCGGCGTGCCGTCCACGCCGCTGCGCAGGGCGAAGTCGCGCGCGGCCTGCAGGCGCCGGTCGGTGGCGGGCGCGAGCAGCGCCGCGCGCATCTTCTCCGGGACGAGCCCGTGGGCGCCGAACCAGACCGCCAGTTCGTCGACGGTGGCATTGCGCGCCAGCGTGCCGTCCACGTGCACCGCGGCGTACAGCGCCTGGTGCAGGCGCGGCAGCGCGCCGGCGTCGAGCGCGGCGAACCAGGCGCGGGCGAAGGCGTCGTCGGTGAACACCGCCGGCACGTAGGTGAAGCGCACGTCGCGGGGCAGGCTCGCCTTCCACGCCTCGAGCGCGGGCTGGAACGCGAAGCAGTGCGGGCACCACCAGGCGAACACCTCGGCGACCTCGACCTGGCCGGGCGGGTGCGGCGCATACGGCTGGCCGTCGTCGATGACGACGTAGTCGATGCCTTCCACCGGCGGCGCGGCGGTGGCGACCATGGGCAGCAGCAGCGCGAGCAGCACGAGCAGCGTCTTCGTCATCGGGAGGTCCGGCGTCCGGATACAAAGACGCCGGCCGAGGGAGTCTGGCCGGCGTACCGATTCAAGGGCCGTGAACGCGGGGTGCGACCACGCGTCCGGGCCCGGAGTTCACTGCGCCGGCGTCGCCGGGGCGGCGGGCTGGGCGCGGGCGGCGGCGACCTGGTCGGTGGCGGCTTCCTCGCTGCGCGGGTGCAGGCCCTGCAGGTAGCTCGCCAGCGACTGGATCTCCTGGTCGCTCAGCGGCTTGGCCACCGCGGCCATGATGTCCCAGTTGTGGTGGTCGCTGAGGTTGCTGGTGCCTGCGCGGTATTCCTCGAGGCGGCGGGCCACGTAGGCCGACTGCTGGCCGGCGACGTGCGGATACGCGGGGCCGGGGTTGCCGGCGCCGGTCGGGCCGTGGCAGGCCATGCACGCCGGGATGCCGCGGCTGGCGTCGCCGGCCTGGAACAGCTTCTGGCCGACCTCGTAGAACTTCATGCCCTGGTAGGGGCCGTCGGCGATCACGCTGTCGTCGGCGATGCCGGCGCCCGCCTTCTGCGAGGCGAAGTAGGCGCCGACGTCGCGCATGTCCTGCGCCGACAGCGGCGCGGCCATCGGCATCATCACCGCGGCCATGCCGGTGTTGCGCTCGCCGCTCTTGAACAGCGCCAGCTGGGTGGCGATGTAGCGCTCCGGCATGCCGGCCAGACGCGGGTACTGCGGGTCGCTCGGGTTGCCGTCGACGCCGTGGCAGGCGGCGCAGGCGCCGGCCTTGGTCGCGCCGGCCTTGGCGTCGCCCCAGTGCGCCTTGGCAAGGTCGGCCAGCGCGGTGGCGCCGATCGGCGCGGCCGGCGCCGGCGCGGTTTCCGGCAGCGGCGTGACGGTGGTCTGGGCGTAGGCCGCGGCGGCCACCGCGAGGGCGGCGAGGGCGGCGAAACCGTAGGCGCGGGCGTGGCGCATGCAGCGAGCTCCGGGAAGATGCGGTGCGCGCCGGAGGACGGCGCGTGCGGCCGCGGCGGCCGCATAGACGCCGAATTATCGGCGGCGCGGCCGGGCACGGTCAAACCGCGCGAACGCCGGGCCCGCGCGGCGGACCCGCGTGCGATCCTAGGGCGATGGCCGCCGTCCCCAACCCGCTCGCCCGCGCCCGCTACCTGCTGGCCGCGCACACCCCCCGCCAGCTGCCGCCCGACGGCGGCGCCGAGGTCGCCTTCGCCGGCCGCTCCAACGCCGGCAAGTCCAGCGCGCTCAACGCGCTGTGCCAGCAGAACGCGCTCGCCCGCGTGTCGAAGACCCCCGGCCGCACCCA
>JBQCFN010000016.1:0-9534 GCA_051959035.1 Lysobacteraceae bacterium
CTGCACGCCGGCGGCGTCGACCGCGGGGCGATAGGCGCCTTCGCGCAGCAGGCCCGCGCCGCCGGGCGGCAGTGGCGCGCCCGCCGCACGCTCGAGGAAGCGCAGCCAGTCCTCGCCCGCGAGCTTGTCGGCGTGCGGATCCAGCTTGCGCGCCGCACGCCGCAGCAGGTCGGACAGCGCGGCCACCTCGGCCGCGGGGGATTCCGCCACCGCCACGGCCGCGTCGAACAGGCGCGCGAGCGCCTGCGCGCGCCGCCGGCGCCGCCAGTAGCGCCAGGCGGCGACCGCCAGCGCGACCAGCAGCAGCGCGGCCAGGCACCACCAGCCCGGAGCCGGCGGCCACCATGGCGGCGCGGGCGGTTGGTGGATGTCGCGCAGGACCAGCGGTGCGTTCATGCCGCGCGCCTCGTGCCGAGCAGGGGCAGCCAGGCATCGCTGGGCGCATCGCTGGCGAGCACCTGCACGCGCACGCCGCGCGCCGGCAGCGACGCCAGCGCGGCATCGACCGGATCGCGGAACGCCTGCTTCCAGCCCTGCCGTTGCGCGGGCGCGGCGAGGTCGAGCTCGACCCGGTGGCCGTCGGCGAGGAACGGCAGCGCGCTGCGCGGGGGGTCAAGTTCGAGCGGATCGGCCAGCAGCAGCACGATGACCTCGTTGTGCAGCGCCAGCGCGGGCCAGCGCTCGGCCGGCACCGACGCGACGCTGGCGGGATCGGCGAGCACGACCAGGCGCGAGCCGGGCCGCAGCAGCCGGCGCGCGTGGTCGATGGCGACCGCCAGGCCCGCATCGTCGGCGGGCGGCCGCGCGTACCAGCGCACCAGCGCGTCGAGCACGCGCAGGGCGCCGCGGGCGCCGGAAGCGGGCGCCACCGGCGGCTCGCGCGCGCTGCCGCGCAACGCGGCGACGCGGTCGCCGTCGCGCACCGCGATCCACGCGGCCAGCGCGCCGGCGCGCGCGGCCTGCACCGACTTGAATCGCACCCGCGTGCCGAAGTACAGCGTGGGCGCGGTGTCGGCGACGAGCAGCGTCAGCCGCTCGCGCTCGGCCTGGAACAGCTTGGTGTGCGGGCGGCCGCTGCGCGCGGTCAGGCGCCAGTCGATGTGGCGCGCATCGTCGCCATGGGCGTATTCGCGCGATTCGGCGTATTCCATGCCGCGCCCGCGCAGCGGCGAGAGTGCGTGGCCGCTGCTGCCGAAGCGGCCCCGCGTGGCGGTGCGCCGGCCTTGCGCGAGCGCGCGCAGGGCAACCAGGTCGGCCAGCGCGGGCGCGATGCCCGCCTGCTCGCGCGCTGCACGCGGATCGGCCGCGTCGCCGCGAAGTGGCCTGCCGTCGCCTGCGCGCTTCACCGCGTCACCCTCGCACCGTGGGCTCAGGGCACCGGCACCACGTCGAGCAGCGCGTGCACCAGGCGCTCGCCGTCCCAGCCTTCCGCGGTCGCCTCGTAGCTCGGCAGGATGCGGTGGCGCAACACGTCGGCGGCGATCGCGCGCACGTCCTCGGGGGTCGCGAAGTCGCGGCCCGCCAGCCAGGCGCGCGCGCGCGCGCAGCGCTCCAGCGCGATCGAGCCGCGCGGGCTGGCGCCCCAGGCGATGCGCCGGGCCAGCGCGGCGTCGTAGCGGCCGGCGTCGCGCGAGGCGAGCACGAGCTCGACGATGTAGCGCTCCAGCGCCGGCGCGAGGTGCAGGTCGAGCACCTGCGCGCGCGCGGCGAACACGTCCTCCGGCGACAGCCGGGCCGGCGCCGCCGCCGGTGCGGCCATCGCCGCCCGCGCACGCTCGCGCGCGAGCCGCAGGATCTCGCTTTCCACCGCCGCGTCCGGATAACCGATGCGCAGGTGCATCAGGAAGCGGTCGAGCTGCGCCTCCGGCAACGGGAAGGTGCCTTCCTGCTCGATCGGGTTCTGCGTCGCCATCACCAGGAACAGCGGCGGCAGCGGATAGGTGTGGCGGCCGACCGTGACCTGGCGCTCGCCCATCGCCTCCAGCAGCGCCGACTGCACCTTGGCCGGCGCCCGGTTGATCTCGTCGGCGAGCAGCAGCGGATGGAAGATCGGCCCGGGCTGGAACTCGAAGCGGCCCTCCTGCGGGCGGAACACCTCGGTGCCGGTGAGGTCGGCCGGCAGCAGGTCGGGGGTGAACTGCACGCGCGCGAAGCCGGCGTCCAGGCGCGCCGCCAGCGCGCGGATCGCACTGGTCTTGGCCAGGCCGGGCGCGCCCTCGACCAGCAGGTGGCCGTCGGCGAGCAGGGCGATGAGCAGGCGCTCGACCAGCGCAGCCTGGCCGACGATCTCGGCCGACAGGCCCTCGCGCAGCCGGGCAAAGGTGTCGTGCAGGGGTGATGTGGCGTCGCTGCGGCTGTCCATGCAGTCCCTTCGGGCGCGGAAGGCGCCAGGGCCGAGTTTGACCCGGCCACGGCCGGATGGTTCAGGCCGTGCGTCGCGCGTTCAGCCTTCCTGCACGGCGCGGGCGCCCGCCGAAAACGACGAAGGGGCCTCGCGGCCCCTTCGCTGCATGCCTTGGACGGCTCAGCGCTGGGCGACGTGGATGACCTTCGGGGTGACGAAGATCAGCAGTTCCGCCTTGCTCTTGTTGCGGCCGTTGCGCTTGAACAGGTTGCCCAGCACGGGGATGTCGGCGAGGAACGGGACCTTGGACAGGTCGCGCTGGTCCTTGAATTCGTACACGCCGCCGATCACCACGGTCTGGCCGTCCTCCATCAGCACCGCGGTGTTGACCTCGCGCTTGGCGATGGTCGGCACCTGGCCGACGCCGGTGTCGATGAAGCCGGCCACCTCGTCCTTCAGCACGTCCATGTTGAGGAACACGCGGCCGTCGGCGGTGATGGTCGGGGTGACCTTCATCTGCAGGACCGCTTCCTTGAACTGCACCTGCGGGATCGCGTTGGCGCCCGGGGTGGTCGAGGTCAGCGTCAGGTAGCCCACTTCCTGGCCCTGCTTGATCAGCGCTTCCTTCTGGTTGCTGGTCACCACGCGCGGGTTGGAGATGACCTCGCCGCGGCCCTCGGTCTGCAGCGCCGAGAGTTCCATGTCGAGGGCATAGCCGGCATTGAGGATCGACAGCGCCACCGAACCGGCGCCCGGCAGGGTGCTGGGCAGGTTGACGTTCAGGCCGCTGATCGAGGTCGCCGGCTGGCCGGTGGTGCCACCGGTGACGACGGCGGGCGTGGTGGTGCCCAGGTTGCCGCCGAAGCTCACGTTCTGCTGGGTGCCGCGCACGCCGAACTTGGCGCCGAGCTCGCGCGCGAAGGTCTCGTTGGCGATCACCACGCGCGCCTCGATGACGACCTGGTCGACCGGCTTGTCGAGCAGCTGCACGAGGTCGCGGACGGTCTGCACGCGCTGCGGGATGTCGATCACCAGCAGCGTGTTGGTGCGGCGGTCGAAGCTGATGCTGCCGCGCGGGGACAGGAAGCCGCGGCTGTTCTGCCCGGCGCCGCCGCCACCGCCCTGGCTGCTCTTGCTGTCCTCGGTGAGCAGCTTGGCGATGTCTTCCGCGTTGCCGTAGCTGATCGGGATGTACTGGGTGACCATCTCCGCGCGGTTCTCGATCGCGATGCGCGCGTCTTCCTTGTCCTGCTCGTACTTGGCGATCTCGGCCTGCGGGGCGACCCACACGACGTTGCCGTTGCGGCGCTTGTCCAGGCCCTTGGCCTGCAGGACGAGGTCGAGCGCCTGGTCCCACGGCACGTTGACCAGCCGCAGGGTGACGTTGCCGGCGACGGTGTCGGAGGCGACGATGTTGAGGTTGGATTCCTCGGCGATCAGCTGCAGGACGGTGCGCACGGGCACGTCCTGGAAGTTGAACGTCACCGGCTTGCCGCTGTACTTCGGCGGCGCCAGCACCGACGCGCTGCCGCCCATCGCGCTGGTCGCGCCCATCGCGGCGTTGCCGCCGGTCGTCGCCGCCTTGGCGGTGGCGGCGCGCGGCACCACCTCGACGATGTAGTCGCGTCCGGACTGGTAGGCCAGCGGCTCGAACGGACCGTTGGTGGTCAGCACCAGGCGCGTGCCGGTACCGGCCTGGCTGGCGTCGACCCGCTGCACCGGGGTGGCGAAGTCGCTGACATCCAGCGGCTTCTGCAGCGCCGCCGGCAGGTTGGCGTTGCCGACGTCCACGACCACCGACGCGCCGTCGGTCTTCAGGTCGGGCAGCGCGCCCTCGCCGCTGAAGTGGATGATCAGGCGGCCCGCGCCGCCGTCACCGCGCTTGAAGTCGATGTTCGACACGCTCACCGCGCCGGGCAGCTGCTTGGCCGGGTCGATGCCCGGATTCGCGGCGATCTGCGCGTGGGTGGCGGCCAGCGCGGGCGGCGGTGCCGCATTCGCGGCGCCCAGCGCCGCCAGCAGGCCGGCCGCGAGGCCGCAGAGGGTCGCCCGCGTGGGCAGGGGGCGCCAGGCAGGCCGCGTGCGGTTCGCATTGAGTACGGTCATCGTCCTTTCCCCCAATCAATGATCTTCGAGTGCGACCTGCGCCGGGCGCTCAAGCCACCCGCCCGCGCCGTCCGGCACCAGTTCGACCAGTTCGATGTGGTCCTCGAACACGCCGGTCACCCGGCCGTCGTTCTGGCCCATGTAATCCCCCGGATGCACCCGGTAGGTGACCTTGTCGGGCGCCATCACCAGGCCGACCAGGCCCGGCCCCTTGCCGATGGTGCCGACCATGTCGAGGCTGTCGAGCGGGAACTGCTCGAGCACCTGCTTGCGCCGGTTCGGATCCGGGCGCGGCCCGCTGCCGCCGCTCTCGTCGCTGAAGGCGCGGCTGAAGGGATCGCGCAGGTCCTGCGCCGCGTATTCGAAGGTTTCGAACTGCTGCATCACCGGCAGCGGCTCCAGCGGCGGCGCCGGGCGGTTCTTCACCTCGGCGACCCACTTCTCGAGGTTGGGCGCGTCGCCCGGCGTGCTGGTCACGCTGCGGCCGCAGCCGCCCAGCACCAGGGCGATCGCCAGGAAGGCGCAGGCGCGCAGCGCGCGGACGGCGTGGATGGAAGGATGCATGCGCATGTCAGCCCTTGCCTCCGTTCGCGGCGGCCGCCTTTTCCTGCTGGGCGGCCTCTTCCTCGTCGAGGTAGCGGTAGGTCTTCACCGTGCCGGAAAGCTCGAGCGGGATGGAATCCTTGATGCCGACGTCCTTGCTTGGGTTGTTCGGCCGCAGCGAGATGTCGTGCATGGTCAGGATGACCACGCGCGGCAGCGAGGCCACGCCGCTGACGAAGGCGCCGAACTGGTGGTACGTGCCCACCATCCGCAGCTGGATCGGCTTCTCGGCGTAGAACTCCTTCGGCGTCTCCGGGCCCGGCTGGAACAGCTCGCTGGTCAGGCCGGTGGCGAGCGCCGTCTGGGAGATGTCCACGATCAGGTCGGGCATCTCCGTCTTGCTCGGCAGCTGGCGCAGCATCTGCTGCAGCTGCTGCTCCATCTGCGCGAGCTGCAGCTTGATCGGCTCGAGGTTGGCGGCGCGGCCTTCCTTGGTCTCGAACTCCTGGCGCAGGCTGGCTTCCTGGTGCTCGAGGCCTTCGAGCTCGGTGGTCTTGTCGCGCACGAAGAACCAGTACAGCAGGCCGAAGATCAGCAGGCCGAGCAGTACGCAGAACCCGATCTTGAACTCCCGCGGCCACGCCCCGGTGTTGTTGAAGTCCAGGTCCTTGAGCGACATCTTCTTCTGGCTCACGGCGCGGCTCCTCCCGTGGCGGGCTTGGCGGCGCCGGCGGGCGCGTTCGAACCGGGCGGGACCGGGTTGCCGCTGGCGTCCTTGGGCGCGTTCGGGTTCACCAGCATCACGCTGAGGGTGAAGGTGTACGGCAGGCCAGGATCGCCTTCCTTCGCCTCGATCACCGACAGGTCGGGCTTGGTCATCCAGCCCGAGCCTTCCAGGTTGCGCATGTAGGTGCTGACCCGCGCGTTCGACTGCGAGCGTCCCTCGAGGGTGAGCTTGTCACCCTCCTGCTTGATCGAGGTCAGGATCACGCCGTCGGGGATCGTGCGCACCAGCTGGTCGAACAGGTGGACCATCTGCGACCGGTTGGCCTGCAGTTGCTCGATCACCTGCTTGCGCGCGAGCAGCTTGGCCTTCTTGGTGTCGAGCGCGTCGATTTCCTGGATCTGCGCGTCGACCTGCTGGATCTGCTGCTGCAGGTAGGCGTTGCGGTCGTTCTGGCCGCTGATCTGCGCGTTGTAGTAGCTGTTGACGAGGAACCAGAGGACGACGCCGGCCACGGCCGACAGGCCGAGCATGGTGGCGAATTCCTTCTGGCGCTGCTTGCGCCGTTCGGCGCGCCAGGGGAGCAGGTTGATGCGTGCCATCAGTCGAAGCTCCTCAGGGCCAGGCCGCAGGCGATCATCAGCGCGGGCGCGTCCTGGGCGAGGGCGTGCGCCTGCACGCGCGGGCCGAGGGTCATCTGCGCCAGCGGATTGGCGACCACGGTGGGCACGCCGAGCTGCTCCTCGACCATGTCGGCGATGCCGGGGATCGACGCGCAGCCGCCGGCCAGCACGATCTGGTCGACGCGGTTGAACTCGCTGCCCGCGTAGAAGAACTGCAGCAGGCGGCTGATCTGCTGGACCAGCGCCTCCTTGAAGGGCTCCAGCACCTCGATCTCGTAGCTCTCCGGCAGCCCGCCCTGGCGCTTGGCCAGCCCGGCCTCCTCGTAGCTCAGGCCGTAGCGGCGCATCACCTCGTCGGTGAGCTGCTTGCCGCCGAACACCTGCTCGCGGCTGTACAGGCTGCGGCCGTTGCGGAGGATGTTGAGGGTGGTCATGGTCGCGCCGACGTCGACCAGCGCCATCAGCCCGTCGCGCGGGGCGTTGAGCCCGTCGGCGATCAGGGCGAAGGCGTTCTCGATGGCGAAGGCCTCGACGTCGATCACCTTGGCGGTCAGCCCGCCGAGCTCCAGCGCCGAGACCCGGGTGCCGACGTTCTCGCTGCGCGAGGCCGCCAGCAGCACCTGCACCATCTCGGCGTTGCCCGGCAGCGGGCCGAGCACCTCGAAGTCGAGGTTCACTTCCTCGATCGGGTACGGGATGTAGTTGACCGCCTCGAGCTCGATCTGCGACTCCATCTCGTCGTCGTCGAGGTCGCCCGGCATCGGGATCAGCTTGGTGATGACCGCCGAACCGGCGACCGCCGCCGCGGCATTCTTGGCGCGGCTGCCCGAACGCGCGATGGCGCGGCGGATGGCGTCGCCGACCGCCTCGACCTCGACGATGTTCTTCTCGACCACCGCGTTGGGCGGCAGCGGCTCGACGGCGTAGTGCTCGACGCGATAGCGATTGCCAACCCGCGACAATTGCAGGAGCTTGACCGCGGTCGAACTGATGTCGACGCCCACGAGGGGCGACTGGCTCTTTGTGATCAGTCCCACGTTTTCTCCCCTATTCACGGGCGCTTACGCGCACTACGTGCCCCAGAGCATTAAATAACGGACTTTTCACGGCGTGGCAATCCCCCCGGCTGCCCGCCCCCCGCTGCCCCCCGGCCCCGTGCGCCATCCAACGGGGTTCCACAGGGAGACCGGCCGCACGGTCGGCCGGGACACCTCCTCTATACTCCCCGCTGTTTCGCATCCGCAACAGCACCGCGAGGAATTCCGCCCGATGTCCCGTTTCCGCCGCGCGCTGCGCTGGGCGCTGCTCGCCGTGGCCGGCGTTGCCCTGCTCGGCCTGGCCGCCCTCGGCACGCTGTACTACGTGGTCTCCTCCAGGCTGCCGGACGTGGACGCGCTGCGCCACGTCGAGTACCAGGAACCGCTCTACGTCTATGCCCGCGACGGGAAGCTGATGGCCCTGTTCGGCGAGACCCGGCGCTACCCGGTCGACATCGCCCAGGTCCCGCTGCGCCAGAAGCAGGCCTTCATCGCGATCGAGGACAACCGCTTCTACCAGCACCACGGCGTCGACTACAAGGGCGTGTTCCGGGCGATCTGGCTGCTCGCCACCACCCACGACAAGCGCGTGCCGGGTGGCTCGACCATCACCCAGCAGGTCGCCCGCCAGTTCTTCCTCAGCTCCGAGTACAGCTACACCCGCAAGCTCGCCGAGATGCTGCTGGCGATCCGGATGGAGCACGAGCTGAGCAAGGACGAGATCTTCGGCCTGTACCTCAACAAGAGCTTCTTCGGCAACCGCGCCTACGGCATCGCCGCGGCGGCGGAGTTCTACTACGGCAGGAAGCTGCCGGAGCTGTCGCTGGACGAGATGGCCACGCTGGCCTCGATCCCGAAGTTCCCCTCCAGCGGCAATCCGATCACCAACCCCGAGCGGGCCAGGCTGCGCCGCGACTACGTCCTGCAGCGCATGCGCGAGCTCGGCTTCATCAGCCGCGGCGAGGAGATCGCCGCGCAGGCCGCGCCCATGCACGCCGCGCCGCACGAGCGCCCGGTCGAGGTCTACGCGCCCTACGTGGCCGAGATGGTCCGGCAGGAAATGATCGCGCGCTACGGCGGCGACGTGCTGACCCGCGGCTACCACGTCACCACCACCATCGATCCGGTCCTGCAGGGCGCCGCCCAGCAGGCGGTGCGCGAGGGGCTGGAAAGCTACGACCACCGCCACGGCTGGCGCGGCCCGGAGCAGCATTTCGACCTCGCCGCCGACGAGACCGCCGCGGCGGCGGGCGCGCGCCTGCACGGCATCGCCGCCCAGGGCGGGCTGCAGGCGGCGGTGGTGCTGCGCGGGGAAGGCAGCGGCGTGGTGGCGGCGCTTGCCGACGGCAGCACCGTCACCCTGGACGCGGCGTCCAGCCGCTGGACCGGCAAGACCCCGGCCGCCCTGCTCAAGCGCGGCGACATGGTGCGGGTGCGCCTGGCGGTCGCGGCCGCCGACGCCAAGGCCGCGCCGGCGCCGGCGCCGGCGCCGGGCTGGCAGCTCGAGCAGCTGCCGCGCGCGCAGTCGGCGCTGGTCTCGCTGGATGCGGACACCGGCGCGCTGCGCGCGCTGATCGGCGGCTACAGCTTCGCCGCCAACAAGTTCAACCGCGCCACCCAGGCGCGCCGCCAGCCGGGTTCGAGCTTCAAGCCGTTCCTGTACGCGGCGGCCTTCGAGCGCGGCTTCAACCCGGCCTCGATCGTGCTCGACGCCCCGGTGGTGTTCAAGGACCGCCGCGGCCACCTGTGGCGCCCGCAGAACGACACGGGCGACTTCGCCGGGCCGATGCGCCTGCGCGAGGCGCTGGTGCAGTCGCGCAACCTGGTGTCGGTGCGCCTGCTCGACGCGATCGGCGTGGACTACGCGCGCCGCTACATCAGCCACTTCGGCATCGACGAGGCGCTGCTGCCGCCGAACCTGTCGATGTCGCTGGGGACCGCGTCGCTGGCGCCGATGATGATCGCGCGCGGCTACGCGGTGTTCGCCAACGGCGGCTTCCGGGTAACCCCGTACTTCATCGACGAGGTGCGCGACCGCGACGGCAAGCTGATCTTCAAGGAGAAGCCGGCGGTGGCCTGCCGCGGCTGCGGCGTGCAGGTGGCGGCCGGCACGGCGGCGCCGGCGTCCAACGTGGTGGCCGGCTTCAACCTCGGTCC
>JBQCFN010000017.1:0-3966 GCA_051959035.1 Lysobacteraceae bacterium
GCTTCCCCGGGCGTCATGCCGGCTCCTTGGTCGCGCGGGGCGATCCGTGATCCGCCGCGCGGTTCCGCTGGCGCGGATCGACGGCGGCGCGGGCGATAATCGCACGATGCCGATGACCGACACGCGCAGGGCCTTCCTGCAGATCCACGCCTGCGTCCTGCTGTGGGGCTTCACCGCCATCCTCGGCAAGCTGATCACCCTGACCGCGCTGCCGCTGGTGTGGTGGCGCATGCTGCTGGTGACCGCCGCGCTCGCGCTGGTGCCGCGGGTCTGGCGCGGACTGCGCGCGATGCCGCGCCGGCTGCTGCTGGCCTACGCCGGGATCGGCGTGCTGGTGTCGCTGCACTGGCTCACCTTCTACGGCGCGATCAAGCTGGCGAATGCGTCGGTCGGCGCGACCTGCATGGCGCTGGCGACGGTATTCACCGCGCTGGTCGAACCCAGGCTCGCGCACCGGCGCTTCTCGCGCGCCGAGTTCGCGCTCGGCGTGCTGGTGCTGCCGGGCGTGGCGCTGGTGGTGGGCGGCGTGCCGCACGGCATGCGCCTCGGCATCCTGGTGGGCACGATCTCGGCGTTGTTCGTGGCGCTGTTCGGTTCGCTCAACAAGCGCCTGGTCGACCACGCCGACCCCCTCACGGTGACCGCGATCGAGCTCGGCGCCGGCACCCTGGCGTTGACCGTGCTGGCGCCGCTGATGCCGCTCGTCTTCCCCGCCTTCGCCGGGCCGCTGCTGGTGGCGCCCAGCCTGCACGACCTGCTCTGCCTGCTGGCGCTGTCGATGCTGTGCACGCTGCTGCCGTTCACCCTGTCGCTGGTCGCGCTGCGCCACATGAGCGCGTTCGCCGCGCAGCTGGCGGTTAACCTGGAGCCGGTGTACGCGATCGTGCTGGCGATCCTGCTGCTCGGCGAGCAGCGCGAGCTGACGCCGTGGTTCTACGCCGGCGTGGCGATCATCCTCGGCGCGGTGCTGCTGTTCCCGCTGCTGTCGCGGCCGCAACGGATCGGGCACGCGGAGGTGCTGGCCACCGCCGAGGCCAGGGAACTTACGGAATAGCCGCGCCGGCGCCACCCGCGCGCCGTTTCGTGGCAGGCTAGCGCCAGTTTCCCCGCCCACCGGCCCGCGCATGGTCCTCGAGTACTACGGCCTGACCGAGCCGCCGTTCTCGATCACGCCCGACCCGCGCTTCGTCTTCCTGAGCGAGCGCCACCGGGACGCGCTCGCGCACCTGCTGTACGGCATCGGCCAGGGCGGCGGCGGCGGTTTCGTGCAGCTGACCGGCGAGGTCGGCACCGGCAAGACCACGCTGTGCCGGCTGCTGCTCGAACAGGTCCCGGACACCACCCGGGTCGCGCTGGTGCTCAACCCGCGGCAGACGCCGGTCGAGCTGCTGGAGACGATCTGCGAGGAGCTGCATGTCGACATCGCCGGCAGGCGCGGCAGCGCCAAGGCGCTGGTCGACGCGCTCAACGCCTTCCTGCTCGACGCCTATGCGCGGGGCCTGCGCGTGGTGCTGGTCGTCGACGAGGCGCAGGACCTGTCGGCGGACGCGCTGGAACAGATCCGCCTGCTGACCAACCTCGAGACGGCGACGCAGAAGCTGCTGCAGATCGTGCTGCTCGGCCAGCCCGAACTGCGCACGCTGCTGGCGCGCGACGACCTGCGCCAACTGGCACAGCGCATCACCGCGCGCTACCACCTGACCCCGCTGGATCCGGACGAGACGGCGCAGTACCTGCGCCACCGCTACCACGTCGCCGGCGGTCGCCGGCTGCCGTTCTCGCGCGCGGCGATCCGCCGCCTGCACCGCCACGCCGGCGGCGTGCCGCGGCTGATCAACATCATCGCCGAGCGCAGCCTGCTGGCCGGGTACGCGCGCGACCAGGCGAGCATCGACGCGCGCACCGTCGACCTCGCCGCGCGCGAGACGTTGCCCCCGCGCACGCGCCGTGCGCGGCGGTGGCCCGCGCTGGCGGCGGCCGCGCTGGTGGTGGCTGCGTCGCTTGGCGCGTTCGCTTGGTGGCGGGTGCCACACGCGCCATCGGTGGCGGAGGCGGCGCCGACACGCGCCGCCGCCCCGCCGGCGCCCATCGCGCGCGCCCCAAGCCCCGTGGCGCGGGCGGTGCCGCTGCTGGACACCACCGCGCTCGCCGCGCGCATCGCCGACGCGCCGAGCGCGCTGCCCGCCCTGCTCGCGGCATGGCAGCTGCCCCGTGCGGACGCGGACATCGCGGTCGCCACGGCCTGCGCGCCGTCGCTCGCGCCCGGCGTGTCCTGCCTGCGCGGGCGCGCCAGCCTCGACAGCCTGGTCGCGATCGGTCGCCCGGTGCTGCTGCGCCTGCGCGCCGGCGGCCACGAGGCGTGGGCACTGCTGCGCGGCAGCGACGCCACCCGCGTGCGCCTGCAGCTGGGCGAGGCGCTGGTCGACTTCCCGCGCGTCGCGCTGCCCGCCGCGTGGCGCGGCGACTACTGGGCGATCTGGCGCGACGCCGCCGGCCCCCTGCCGGACGACGTGCGCCGCTTCCAGGCCGAACACGGACTCGCCGCCGACGGCGTGGTCGGCCCGCAGACGCGCTTCGCGCTTGCCACCACCGGCCCGGGGCCGCGCCTGCGCCAGGGGCTCGACTGATGTCGCTGATCCTCGAAGCGCTGCGCAAGTCCGAAGCCGAGCGTCGCCGCGGACGCATGCCCGACCTGCACGCCGAGCTGCCGCCCGCTCCGGCGCCCGCCGCGCGCGCGGCCGCGTGGCCCTGGCGGATCGCACTCGTGGCCGCCGCCCTGCTCGCCCTCGCCGCGTGGCTGGCGACGACCGCCTGGCGGCCGCGCGCCGGCGCAGTCGCTCCCACGCCCGCGGTGGCGCCTCCCGCCGCGACGACCGCGCCGCCGCTGCCGCGCGTGCCGCACCTGCAGCCGATGCCGCGCCCGCAGGCCGCACCCGCACGCACGCCGGAACCGGTCGCCGACGCGGCCGGGGCCACGCGTGCCGGGCCTGCGGCGACGGACGACGCCGGTCCGGCAGCGCATGCCACGCCCGCACCGGTCGCCGCCCGCACGCCCGGCGGATTGCCGCGCGACATGCAGGGCGTCCAGCCATCGGCTGTTCCAGGCAGGTCCGGCACCGGGTCATCGGCGCTTGCGAAAGCGCCCGCCGCCAGCGCGCCGTCGGAGGTTGCGTACGCGCCCGCCGCGAGCGCGCCGTCGCCTGCCGCGAAGACGTCCAGCGCCGAGCCGGGCCGCGTCGCCGCCCAGACCATGACCGCCCCCGGCCCCAGGCCGGCGACGCAGGGCATCGAGCCGCTGCTGCTGTCCGACCTCGCGCCCGACGCGCGCAAGGCGCTGCCGCCGCTGCGCCTGAGCATGCACCTGTGGAACGACGACCCCGCGCGCCGCTTCGTGATCCTCGACGGCCAGCGGCTGGGCGAGGGCGACCGCATCGGCGAGCTCGTCGTCACCGCGATCGCGCGCGACGGCGTCCTGCTCGACTGGAACGGCCGTGTGCTGAAGGTACCGCTGCGCTGACGGCGGTTCCCGCGGAGCGGCCTTCCAGCCAGGCTCGGGAACCCTCGGGCCCGTTGCAGGCGCGGTTTGCAGCCGTGGGTTCTCCGCAACGCACACGGCCTTGCAGGCAGCATGAGCCGCGCGCTGGCGGCGCGTGGCCGCGACCGACGTCGCGCCTGCAAGCGGACCCTGCAGGGGGGTGCAGCCGCGAGCTCCCCGCGATGCAAGGGCCCTCGCAGGAGCGGCGTGAGCCGCGACCCGCCGGCGATGGCCGCGACCGACGTCGATCCTGCAAGCCGACTGCCGCCCCCATGCACGAGCGGGTTACCGCCACGAGCTCTCCGCGACGCAACAGGCCCTCGCGGGACCGGCGTGAGCCGCGACCCGGCGGCGGGCGATCGCGACCGGCGTTGGCGCCTGGCTAGCGTTCGCCGGGCCCGACCGGGTCGCCTTCGCGGTCGAACGCGGGC
>JBQCFN010000018.1:0-4942 GCA_051959035.1 Lysobacteraceae bacterium
AGCGGCTTGCGCGCCTTCGCCCTTCCGTAGGAGCGGCTTGCAGCCGCGAGCTCTTCCCGTCCGTAGAACCGACGCTGTAGGAGCGACGCCAGTCGCGACCGCCTTTCCGATTCCCGTCCCGGGACGCCAACCACCTCGCAGCCGCAAGCTGCCCTGACACGCGGAGGCGCGGCTCGTCTCTGGCCGGCACCGCGGTCGGTCGGGACGGACGTCGCGACAGCAAACAAGGGCTCGCGGCTGCAAGCCGCTCCTGCGGGGAGCCGGCGCTCGCGGCTCGAGCTGCGCCTGCATGCGGGACGGGTTGGCCGCCGCAATCATGACGCCGGGCCGGCCCGCGTCGTGCTGAAGCGGACGGCCGGCGCACGCCAGCCGCTACACTCGCCCGATGAAGATCGCCAGCTGGAACGTCAACTCGCTCAACGTGCGCCTGCCGCACCTCACGCAGTGGCTGCAGGACGCCGCGCCCGATGTGGTCGCGCTGCAGGAAACCAAGCTGGAGGACGAGCGCTTCCCCGACACCGCGCTGGCCCAGCTCGGCTACCGCAGCGTGTTCGCGGGGCAGAAGACCTACAACGGCGTGGCCATCCTCGCCCGCGACCGCGCGATCGAGGACGTGCAGGTCGGCATTCCCGGCTTCGAGGATCCGCAGCGCCGCGTCATCGCCGCGACCATCGGCGGCGTGCGCGTGGTCGATTTCTACGTCGTCAACGGGCAGGCGGTGGGCAGCGCCAAGTTCGACTACAAGCTGCAGTGGCTGGCGGCCGCGCGCGCGATGCTGGCCGGGGAGCTCGCGCGGCACCCGAAGCTGGTGGTGCTGGGCGACTTCAACATCGCGCCGACCGACCTCGACGTGTACGACCCGAAGCGCTGGCGCGAGAAGATCCTGTGCTCGACGCCCGAGCGCGAGGCGCTCGCCGGCATCACCGCGCTCGGCCTGCACGACAGCTTCCGCCTGCACCACGCCGAGGGCGGCCACCACAGCTGGTGGGACTACCGGCTGGGCGGCTTCGAGCGCGGCTGGGGCCTGCGCATCGACCTGCTGCTGGCCTCCGAGGCGCTGCGTCCCGCCTGCGCCGCCACCGGCATCGACCTCGCCCCGCGCGGCTGGGAACGCCCGAGCGACCACGCCCCGGTGTGGGCCGAATTCGACGCCTGACCCGGCTCCGTCGCTTCTCCCTGTAGGAGCGGCTTGCAGCCGCGAGCTCTTCGATCCCCGCTGTACCCGCTGTAGGAGCGACGTCAGTCGCGACCGGGGGCGCAGATCGCGACTCACGTCGCTCCTACAAGAGTTGTCCGGACCCGGCGAAGCGGGAGTGGACGAAAGAAGCAAACGCTCGCGGGCTGCAAGCCGCTCCCACGAAAGCGGCGGCTTCCCCGCCCCCGGAAAACAAAAGGCCCGGCTTCCGCCGGGCCCTTCGCGACATCACGCGAGGCGCTGGTCAGCGCACGCGTCCGCGCCGGAAGAGGTTGACGATCGCGAGCAGGATGATCGCGCCGATCAGCGACACGACCAGGCTCATCACGCTGAAGCCTTCGTTGATGGACCCCGCGCCCACCAGCGGCCCGATCAGCCAGCCGCCGATGAAGGCGCCGACGATGCCGACCACGATGTTGAGCAGGATGCCCTGCTGGGCGTCGGTCCGCATGATCATGCTGGCCAGCCAGCCGATGATGCCGCCTACGATCAACCAGACGATGATGTTCATGCACCAGCCTCCTTGGGTCGGGACTCTCGAGAGATAGCTCCCCGCGTTGGGGGCAGGGCGAGTCTGTCGAGGCGGCCGTGATGGCAACGTCAGCGAAGCAGGCGCCTGCCGCCTGCTCGTCAGGCACGTCAAGGCGGCGTCGCGGCGGGGCTCAGTCGGGCGTGTTGTCGCACCGCAGCAGGCGCAGCGTGGCGCGCGGGAGCGTGCCGGTTCCGATGCGCGGCACGGCATCCACGCGGCGCAGGGGCGCGGGCGCGGGAGGCATCCCGGATCGATGCCTTCGCGCAGGGCGGCGGGACTCGCCCGTGCAAAGTCCGGTCGCGACCGCGCTCAGTCGGGCGTGTTGTCGCACTGCAGCAGGCGCAGCAGCGCGGCGCGCGGGAGCTTGCCGGTCTCGTTGCGCGGCAGCGCGTCCACGCGGCGCAGGCGGCGCGGCAGGAACACCGGATCGATGCTGGCGCGCAGCGCGGCCAGGATCGCCGCCTCGTCCAGTTCCGGCGCGACCACCAGCGCGGCGATCCGGCGCACGCCGGCCTCGCAGGGGTCGAGCTGCAGCACCACGCCGTCGCGCACGCCGGGGATCGCGGTGAGCTTGCGGGTGAGGTCGCCGAGCGAAGCGCGCTTGCCGGCGATCTCGAGCAGGTCGGCCTGGCGCCCGCACAGGCGGAAGCGGCCTGCCGCGTCGACCTCGACCAGGTCGGCCAGCGGCATCGGCGCGGCGAGGTGGCGCGCGTGCACCAGCGTGCCGTCCGGTTGCGGCTGCAGGATGACGCCGGGCATCGGCGTCCAGGCGTCCTCGCGCGCGGTGCGCCGATGCGCGATCACGCAGGTTTCGGTCGAGCCGAACATCTCGCGCACCTCGCAACCCAGGCGCGCTTCCGCGGCGGCGGCGAGTTCGGCCGGCAGCGGCGCGGTCGCCGAGACGATGCCGGCGAGCGGCGGCAGCGCCACGTCGCTTTCGACCAGCGCGCGCAGGTGCACCGGCGTGGTCACCAGCAGCGCCGGCGCGGGCGCCGCCTGCAGCGCCTGCGCGATGTCCTGCGGGAAGAACGGCCGCGCGGTGTGCACCGCCACCTCGGCGAGCAGCGGCAGCAGCACCGACAGCTCCATCCCGTACATGTGCTGCGGTGGCACCGTCGCCACCACCGGCGCATGCGCGCCGGCCGGCCACAGGTGGCGCAGCGCGGCGAGGTTCTGCGCGGTGGACTGGCGGAAGCTGCCCCAGGTCTTCGGGTTCGCCTTCGGCACGCCGGTGCTGCCCGAGGTGAAGCCGATCGCCACGAGCGCGGCGTCGTCGAGCAGCGGCACCTCGCCCGGATGCTCGAGCAGCACCTCGGGCAGCTGCCAGTAGCGGGCCGGCGCCGGATCCAGCGCCTGGTCGCCGAGGCAGTAGCTGTCGGGGTGGCGCGCCAGCGCCTCGTCGACCGCCGCCGGCGCGCGCGAGGGCGGCAGCAGCGTCACCTGGCCGCGCACCGCGACCGCGCAGAAGGCGACCAGGAAGCGGTAGCGGTCCTCGCACAGGTTGACCGCGTGGCGGCCGGGCGGCAGCAGCCCGGCGAGCGCGCGCACCTGGCCGAGGAAGCGCGCCAGCGGCACCGCGCCCTGCGCGTCGAAGGCGATGGCGCGCGCGTCCGCGCCGATGGCGAGCGGCGAGCCGCCGAGGCCCGCCGGCTGGATGACTGCCGACATGCGTACTGCCCTGGGCGTTGCGCCCGAAAATTCCCGCGGCCGTGGCCGCTCCCCGGAGGGTACTTTACGCTGCCGCCCCCGCGCGCCGCCAAGCCGCCATGCTGCCCTTCGATCCGCCCCTGCCCGCCGGCCTGCAGTGCGCCTGGCTGGGCTACCGCCACGGCGAACCCGCCGAGCCCGCGGTGCGCGCCTGGCTGGGCGAGCGGCTGGGCTGCCCGGCGCAGGCGGTCGTGCTCTCGCGCGACGCCCGCGGCCGGCCGCGCCTGGCGCACCCCGTGCTGGACGTGAACTGGAGCCACAGTGGCGAGGGCCTGCTGGTGGCCAGCGGCGAGGGCCTGCGGGTGGGGGTGGACCTCGAGCGGGTGCACGCCCGCCCGCGCGCGCTGGAGCTGGCCCGCCGCTTCTTCGCCGCGCCGGAACTCGACTGGCTGCAGGCGCAGCCCGCCGCCGCGCGCGACGCCGCCTTCCTGCGCCTGTGGTGCGCCAAGGAGGCCGTGCTGAAGGCGCACGGCCACGGCCTGGCGTTCGGCCTGCACCGGCTGGTGTTCGTCGAACGCGACGGCGCCCTGCACCTGGCCGACACCACCCCCGCGCTCGGCCCGCCGTCCGACTGGAGCCTGCGCGAGTTCGTGCCCCACGCCGGCTACTGCGCGGCCGTGGCGTGGCGGGTGGGCTAGGCGTTCTCTGCTTCGCTCGATCCTCCGTAGGAGCGGCTTGCAGCCGCGAGCTTTTACCGCCGCCCTTTTTGCCTCGGATCCGAAGAAAGCCAGAGCTCGCGGCTGCAAGCCGCTCCTACAAGATCGCGCCGGGTTCCTGCCCGAGCCAGGCCGCGTCCCAGAAGGGATAGTCGCCGATCCGTTCGACCAAGCCCGCGCGAACCGGGTTCATGACGACATAGCGCGCAGCTGCGCGAAGATCCTCGTCCCGCCGAACCGCACGGTCGTGGTAGCCCGGTCCCCACACCGGCCCGAGCGCGGGGAACCGCCGCGACAGCGCCCGCGCGCTTTCCGCTTTCAGCCATCCCACCCGGCGCGCCAGCGTGTCGCCTTCCCCGAGGACGAACAGCGCGTGCCAGTGGTCCGGCATCAGCACCCAGGCGAGGCTCCGGGAACGCTCCCAGTTGGCAGGGAGCGCGAGCGTGGCGGCAGCGGCCAGCGCTACCTCGGCATGGGCGAAGAGCCGGCGCCGGCCAGCGGTGGTCGAAGTGACCAGGTACGCATGGCCGGGAAGCGACCGCCGGCCGCGGCGCAGGGCAGCGTGGGAGTGGGTCATGCAGCGACCTTCTCCCCGGCGGCGGGGGTCGCGCGATCGGTGCATCTCCCACCGCCGTGTCGGAATCTGCCCGCCGCTCACCGGGCGCGCCCGTAGGAGCGGCTTACAGCCGCGAGCTCTTTGCGGCTCCGGGTCCGCGTCAAAAAGCTCGCGGCTGCAAGCCGCTCCTACACAAAGCGCAAACCCCGCGCCGCGTGACCACCATCCGGCCCCGCACGGACCCCCGCTGCTAGAATCGACGGCTTCGGACCCCACACGAAAAACGCGGCGTTTGC
>JBQCFN010000019.1:0-4210 GCA_051959035.1 Lysobacteraceae bacterium
CGTTCCTCGCCGATCCCGGCATCCAGCAGCTGATGGCGCGCCACGGCGCGACCCTGGTGCCCGACTCCATCCGCCCCTTCGACGAATTGCAGGACCCGACCGCATGAAAGGCAACATCGCCCAACTGATGCAGCAGGCGCAGCGCATGCAGGAGAACATGCAGCGCGTGCAGGAAGAACTCGCCCGCGCCGAAGTCACCGGCAGTGCCGGCGCCGGCATGGTCAGCGTGACCATCACCGGCCGCATGGAATGCCGCAAGGTGCGCATCGACCCGAGCGTGCTCGCGGACTCGGAGATGGCCGAGGACCTGGTCGCCGCGGCGTTCAACGACGCGGTCAACCGCGCCAATGCGGTCTCGCAGGAAAAGCTCGGCGCGGTGACGGCCGGGATGCCGCTGCCGCCGGGCATGAAGTTCCCGTTCTGATGCGGCTGATGCGTTCCGCCGCCGCCTCCGCGCGCCGTGCGAAACGCGTGGTGTTCGCCCGGCGCCGCGCCGCGCACGCAGCACGACGCGGGCGCACGTCGCCCTGCGCGCAACGACCGGACGCCGGATGAGCGCGCTCCTCGAACAACTGATCGAAGCCCTGCGCGTGCTGCCCGGCGTCGGCCGCAAGTCGGCGCAGCGCATGGCCTACCACGTGCTCGAGCGCGAGCGTGCCGGCGGCCAGCGGCTGGCGGAGGCGCTGGCGGCGGCGGTGGAGCGGATCGGACACTGCGCGCGCTGCCGCGACTTCAGCGAGGGCGAGGTGTGCGCGACCTGCGCCAGCGCCTCGCGCGACGCGCACCTGCTGTGCGTGGTGGAGTCGCCCGCCGACCGCCTGGCGATCGAGCAGGCGACCGGCTACCGCGGCCTGTACTTCGTGCTGCAGGGGCGGCTGAGCCCGCTGGACGGGATCGGCCCGCGCGAGCTCGGCCTCGACCGCCTCGGCGCGCGCCTGGCCGAGGGCGAGGTGCAGGAACTGATCATCGCCACCAACCCCACCGTGGAAGGCGAGGCCACCGCGCACTACCTCGCCCAGCTGGCCCGCCAGCACGGCGTGCGTCCGAGCCGGCTCGCCCACGGCGTGCCGCTGGGCGGCGAACTCGAGTACGTCGACCGTGGCACGCTGTCGCACGCGTTCGGCAGCCGCAGCGAGATGACCTGAAGGAGCGCCCCATGCCCGACACCATCTTCCACAAGATCATGCGCCGCGAGATCCCCGCGCAGGTCGTGTACGAGGACGAGCACCTGATCGCCTTCCGCGACATCGCGCCGCAGGCGCCGGTGCACGTGCTGTTCGTGCCCAAGGAGGACTACCCGACGCTCAACGACGTGCCGATGAACCAGGCCGGCATCGTCGGCCGGCTGGCGGTGGCGGCGGCGGAGTACGCGCGGCGCGAGGGCTTCGCCGACAGCGGCTACCGGGTGGTGATCAACTGCAACGCCGACGCCGGCCAGACCGTGTTCCAGCTGCACCTGCACCTGCTCGCCGGCGCGCCCCTGGGCCACTTCGGCACGCCGCGCTGAAGCGCCCCGTTGCGCGCCGGCTCTTCGCTGAAGCGGCCCGCATCGGGCGAGCTGGTGATCTCCCTGCCAGCGGAAGGCACGACCAGTCGCGGTGATCGCGCTGGCGCGACTCATCCTTGCCTTCGCAACTTCCTCTGGAAAAACCCGCGGCTACGAGACGCTCTAAGCGAACAAGCGCCAGGGCAGGGTCACCACCAGCCCCACCACGGCCACGGTGCCGGCCGGGTGATGACCTCCACCTCGCGGCGCACCGGCCACAGGTAGACCACGTCGGCGTCCACGTGCGGGAAGCGGTAGTCGTAGCCGCCCACCTTGCGCAGGTCGTAGCCGCTGATCCGGCCGGTGAAGGTCACCTCCCGGTTCTTCTCGAACAGCGCCGGGTCGTAGAAGCCGGTGCGGCAGGCGATGAAGCGGCCGCCGACGTTGTCGGTCTGCCAGTACGGGCGGCCGGATGCGTCCAGCCCGGTCGACAGCATCTCGAAGCAGGTGCGGTTCTCCTGCGGCTCGACCTGCACGATCCGGCCGCCCCAGCGCACCGTCGCGCCGGTGCTGTCGCGGTCGGTGGCGTCGCGCGGGGTGATCGGGCTGAACTGGCCCTGCAGCGGGGTCGGCGCGCTGGCGCAGGCGGCCAGCAACGCGGCGAGCAGGCTGAGGCTGGCGAGGCGGGCGTTCATCTGCATCTCCTGGTCAGGATGATTGCGGGCGGTGGCGGCGCAGGGCGCGGACCAGGTCGCGGGTCGCGCGCGGGGTGTCGGCGCCAGCGTAGCGCCCGTTGTTGAAACGGCCGATGAGCCGGACCAGCGCCTGCGCGTCGGCCGGGCGCGCGGCGGCGACCCGGGCCGCCCACGTGCCCGCCGGCTCGCTCGGCGCGCGCGCCAGGCCGAACCGGGCGTAGCGCGCGACGAGGCGGTGGAAGGCGCGCAGCACCGGGTCGCGCTCGCGCTCGGCGCGCGCGGTGAGCCAGGCCATCCACAGCAGGGCCAGAGCCGCCACCCCGGCGAAGAACGCGAGCAGCCGCCCGCTGCCCGGCTCGACCATCCCCAGCGACTCCAGCAGGCGGCGCTGCCGGGTGGCGTCGAAGCCGAGCACGAAGTCGTTCCAGCCGCGCCGCAGCCAGTCGCCGAGGTCGTAGGCGGGGGTCAGGCCGCCGAGCAGGCCGGCGCCGGGTGCGCGGTCGGCGAGGGTGTCGTAGATGCGTTCGGGCGCCACCGCCGCGGTCGGGTCCACCCGCACCCAGCCGCGCCCCGCCAGCCACACCTCGGCCCAGGCGTGGGCGTCGGAGCGGCGCACCTCCCAGTAGCCGCCGATCGGGTTGCGGTAGCCGCCGACGTAGCCGGTCACCACCCGCGCCGGGATGCCGGCCGCGCGCATCAGCACCACGAAGGCCGAGCTGAAGTGCTCGCAGTAGCCGGCCCGTTGCGCGAACAGGAACGCGTCGACCGCGTCGCGGCCAGCCAGCGGCGTGGACAGCGTGTAACCGAAGTCGCGCCGGATCCACGCCAGCGCGCGGCGCACGATCGCCGCGTCGTCGCCGCCGGCGTCCAGCCGCCATTGCCGGCCGAGCGCGAGGGTCCGCGGGTTGTAGCCGGCCGGCAGTGCCAGCGCCATCGCGCGCAGGGCGGGGCCGAGCGCGGGCTGGAAGGCGTCCGGCGGCGCCGACTGCAGGCGCCAGCGGGTCACGCCCGCCAGCGGCTGCGGGGCGTAGAGGCCGTAATCGCCCGACACCCGGGTGCCCGCCGGCACCCGCGTGGGCAGGTCCAGCGCGACCAGCTGGCGGCGGTCGGTCGGTTCGACCTCCAGTTCGTAATCCCAGCGCACGCGGCCGCTGCGCACCGGCGCCGGCGGCAGGCCGCGCAGCCAGTGCGGCTGCGTCCAGGTGCGGCCGTCGAAGTCCCACAGCACCGGTCCGCGCCAGTACATCTGCTCGCGCGCCGGCACCGGCCCGAAGAACTGCACGCGCAGGGCGACGCTGTCGTCGTCGAGCAGGTCCAGCCACTGGCCCGGGGTCATCCGGTCGCTGAGGCCGGGCCGGGCGACCGCGCGGTCGGGCACGCCCCACAGCGGGCTGCCCAGCCGCGGGAACAGCCAGAACGCCGCCATCGCCAGCGGCAGGCCGATCGCGATCAGCTTCCACACCGCGACGAAGCGCCGCCACGCCGGCGGCGGGTGGCGGCGGTCGCCGGATTCCAGGTCCGCCAGCCGCATCAACGCGGCCAGCGCGAGGGTGGCGCCGAGCACGCCGAGCAGCAGGGACAGCGGCCCCTGGTCGAGCAGGAAGGTGGCGAAGGGCGCGAACAGCGCGAAGCCGAGCAGGCTGCGACCGTCGCGCAGGCGGACGGTTTCGGCGGGCTTGACCGCGAGCATTGCCGCGAGCAGGCCGCAGGCGGTGTCGCGGCCGAAGCCGAAGCGCGACTGCGCCAGCACCGCGCCGGCCAGGCCGAGCGCGAGCAGGGCGCGCAAGCCGCCGCCCAGCGGGCGCCGCCACGATCCCGCGCCGGCCAGCAGTGCGACCAGGCCGGTTGCCAGCGCGAGCGCCCCGCCCACCTGCAGCAGCAGCGGCAGCAGGCACGCACCCGCCGCGGCCAGCGTCCAGCCGCGGCTGCGCGGATCCAGCGCGGGGCCGGTCGCCATGCTCACTCCGCCTCCCGCGGCAGCAGCGCGAGCGCGCGCAGGCAGGCGTGGCGGTGCGCGGCGCCCGTCGCC
>JBQCFN010000020.1:0-2669 GCA_051959035.1 Lysobacteraceae bacterium
AAAAGGCCTTCACCAGCAGGTGCAGCAGCACCGAGCTGTCCTTGCCCACCGAATACAGCATCACCGGGTTGCGGAACCCCGCCGCCACCTCGCGCAGGATGTGGAGGCTCTCCGCTTCCAGGCGGTCGAGGTGGGTGAGCGGCGTCGGCACGGGCATCGGCGGAATCGGCGGCAATCGGCCGGCAATTCTAGCCGCCGCGCCGCGTCGGGGCCGCCGCGGCGGGCGGCCCCTCCGCACGCGCCCGCGCGGCCATCACCGCCGGCGGGTAAAATGCCGCGTTTCCGCGGGCACCGCCCGCCGCTCCCACAGGAACGACCAGACGATGAAGATCCTCGTCGGCTACAAGCGCGTGGTGGACTTCAATGTCCGCATCCAGGTCCGGCCGGACGGCTCGGGCGTGGTCACCGAGGGCGTCAAGCTCTCGCCCAACCCCTTCGACGAGATCGCGCTGGAAGAGGCGCTGCGCCTGCGCGACAAGGGCATCGCCACCGAAGTGGTGGTCGCCACGATCGCCCCGGCCGACGCCCAGGCGCACCTGCGCAACGGCCTGGCCATGGGCGCCAACCGCGCCATCCACGTGGTCACCGAGGCCGGCCAGGACGTGCAGCCGCTGACCGCCGCGCGCGCCCTGCTCAAGCTGGTCGAGAAGGAACAGCCGGACCTGGTGATCCTGGGCAAGCAGGCGATCGACGACGACGCCAACCAGACCGGGCAGATGCTGGCGACGCTGTGGCAGCGCCCGCAGGCGACCTTCGCCTCGAAGCTGGAAGTCGCCGACGGCAAGGCGACGGTGACCCGCGAGGTCGACGCCGGCCTGGAAACGCTCGAGGTCGACCTGCCGGCGGTGGTCACCACCGACCTGCGCCTCAACGAGCCGCGCTTCATCAAGCTGCCGGACATCATGAAGGCCAAGAGCAAGCCGCTCGAGAGCATCCCCTTCGCCGAGCTCGGCGTGGAAGCGGGCGCCGGGCTCAAGGCGACCGCGTACGCGGCGCCGGCGAAGCGCAGCAAGGGCGTGATGGTGAAGGACGCGGCGGAGCTGGTCGCCGCACTCAAGTCGAAGGGGCTGCTGTGATGGCAAAGGTACTGATCGTCGCCGAACACCTGGACGGCAAGCTCAACCCCGCGACCGCCAAGTGCGTGTCCGCGGCGCAGGCGCTGTCGCCCGAGGCCATCGACATCGCGGTGCTGGCCGCCGACCCGGCCGCCATTGCCGCCGAGGCCGCGCAGATCGCCGGCGTGAGCCGCGTGCTCGCGGTCGCCAACCCGGCCAACGCGCACGCGATCGCGCAAGTGCTGGCGCCGCAGGTGGCGCAGCTGGCCGCCGGCTACAGCCATGTGTTCGGCCCCAGCACGACCTTCGGCAAGGACCTGATGCCCTGCGTCGCGGCGCTGCTCGGCGTGGCCCAGGTGTCCGACCTGATGGCGGTGGACGGCCCGCGCACCTTCAAGCGGCCGGTGTACGCCGGCAACGCGATCGTCACCGTGGAGGCGCCGGAGGGCCAGGCGGTGGTCGCCACCGTGCGCACCGCGTCGTGGCCGGAAGCGGCGCGCGGCGGCAACGCGGCGGTGGAAACAGCGTCGGTGGATGCGACGCTGCCGACCCACACCCGCTTCGTCGGCCTCGCCGCCGGCAAGTCCGACCGCCCCGACCTGCAGAGCGCGAAGCGCGTGGTCTCCGGCGGCCGCGGCGTCGGCTCGAAGGAGAACTTCGAGATCATCTACAAGCTCGCCGACAAGCTCGGCGCGGCGGTCGGCGCCTCGCGCGCCGCGGTCGACGCCGGCTACGTGCCGAACGAGCTGCAGGTCGGCCAGACCGGCAAGATCATCGCGCCCGAGCTGTACATCGCGGTCGGCATCAGCGGCGCGATCCAGCACCTGACCGGCATCAAGGACGCCGGCACCATCGTCGCGATCAACAAGGACGCCGAGGCGCCGATCTTCGAGGTGGCCGACATCGGGCTGGTGGGCGACCTGTTCCAGCTGCTGCCGGAGATCGAGGCGGCGCTGTAGGGGACCCTGCACCGATGGACAATGGCCTCCGCCGCTGACGGGCGGTAGGCTCGCCCGTTCGATTCTTCCGGAGAACACGATGTCAGCCTCCCAGGCGGCCCCCTCCAGGCCATCAGGCAAGCTCTACGAGAACGCGGCGCGGGCACTGCAGGGCGTGGTCGCCGACGGCCAGACGCTCGCCGTCGGTGGCTTCGGCCTGTGCGGCATCCCCGAGGCGCTGATCGCCGCGTTGCGCGATTCCGGCGTGAAGGGGCTGACGGTGATCTCCAACAACGCCGGCGTGGACGGCTTCGGCTTGGGCCAGCTGCTCGGCACCCGCCAAATCCGCAAGATGATTTCGTCCTATGTGGGCGAGAACAAGGAGTTCGAGCGCCAGTTCCTCGCCGGCGAGCTCGAGCTCGAGTTCAACCCGCAGGGCACCCTGGCCGAGCGCCTGCGCGCCGGCGGCGCCGGCATCCCCGCCTTCTTCACCCGTACCGGCTACGGCACGGTCGTGGCCGAGGGCAAGGAGACCCGCGAGTTCGACGGGAAGATGTACGTGATGGAGACCGCGCTGCACGCCGACGTGTCGCTGGTGAAGGCGTGGAAGGCGGACACCGCCGGCAACCTGGTGTTCCGCGAGACGGCGCGCAACTTCAACCCGGCCTGCGCGATG
>JBQCFN010000021.1:0-6547 GCA_051959035.1 Lysobacteraceae bacterium
GAAACCAGCGCCGAGGTGCTCGACGGCCTGCGCACCGCCTTCCGCCATTACGACAGCGGAGCGGAAGCGGCGATGCGCGAGGCGCGGCGCTAGGGTCCCGTGCGGGGGCCGGGCGATCCAGGCCAGCCGACGCGACCGGACCGTTCTGCTGTCACCCGACCGAGCGCCGGGTCCCCGGGACGAGGTGCGCGCCGACGTCCTGGTCCAGGTGTCCCCGCGCCCGGCGCGCGCCGCGTGCCGTTGGGCACGCCGCGGCTGCCCGCCACCAGCCGTCGCGGGTGGTCCGTGGCGCTCGCTTCCCGCGACCTGGCCGGGTCACGACCAGGCCGCTTCCGGCGGCTGCGGTGCCTACTCCAGCCCGTCGGTGCGCGACTGCAGCGTGTTGCCGTCGGCCCGCGAGGAACGCACGTCGTCGGCGCGGCCGGCGACGGCGCGCTCGCCGCCGCTGGTGGCGCCGAGCGTGTGCGGGCCCGCGTCCGACGCATCGCCGGTGCCGCCGGGCACGCGCCCGCGTGCGGCGAGGAGCGAGCCGATCGGCGCGTCACGGCCTGGCAGCGAGCCTTCGCCGGGTTCGATCCCGCGCGCCTCGTCCAGGCCGCTGCCTTCGCGGCCGACCAGGTTGCCGCCGAGGAAGGCGCTGTCGTGGTCCATGCCACCGGGCACGCCGGGCGCGCGCGGGGTCAGGCGGGCGTTCTCGCCATCGCGGCTGGCGCCGGGGGAAATGCTCATGCGGCCTCCTGCGTTTCGGCCGCCTCCATCGTCGCGATCGGACGGTTAGCGCGCCGTCAAACGCTGAACCGGAACCCGGACGCGATCGACCGCACGCCGTGTCTTTCACGCGCCCACCGGCAACCGCGCGCCAGCCTGCGGACGCGCGCCGCGCCCGCGGCGCACGCCGGAGGTATCCGATGCGCAGCCTGCTCGTGACCGTTCTCTGCGCCGGCCTGGCGCTACCCGCCTTCGCGCGCCCGCCCGAGGCGCCGCTGCCCCCGCCCGCGCAGGCGCCGTCGCCATCCCCGCGCAGCCCGATCGGTACGGCGATGGCCCACCTCAGCCGCGCCCTGCACGACGCCGCGGAGCAGGCCCGGCGCCCCGTCGCCGCCACCCCCGCGCCCGATGCCGACCCGGTGTCCGCGTCGCGCCCGCCGACGGCGCCCTCCCCGCCGCAGCCGACCGAGCAGGCCGCGCTGCCCTGACGGAGGCGCGGTCGCGTTTCCCGCCGCGTGCAAGTCAATCGCGCGCGGCGGCACTCAGCCGTGCAGCACGCGATGCACCGCGTGGCCCAGTTCGCCACCGCGCTCGTGGGGGTGGTGCAGGCGGGCCAGGCGCTCGATGAGTTCCTGTTCGATCTCGCCCGCGTCGCCCCAGGGCGAATCCAGCAAGCGCAACACCTCGCGCTCCTGCTCGGACAGCACCACGACTGGAAACATCTGCGCCCCCTCGGCACACAAAGTGGCGCGACGCTACACCCCGCCCATGTGGACAGGAAACGGCACAAGCTGTGGATAAGCTGCGTGCAGACGAGCGGTCGGGCGCCCGGCGACCGCCCGCCCCGACGGCCGCCGTTCTCCCGGACAGCCGCGCCTGCGGCCACGCCCCCGGTGTCCCCCGACGAGGTGGTCCCATGCACCTGATCTACGCCAACAGCTACACCAGCGCCCGCGTGTTCGCCCTGCACCACGACCTGATGCCCGGCGACTGGAAATGGATCAACGATCCGGCCGTCATCCGCGCCCATCCGCGCGCCGACGTCTACAAGGCGCCCCGCTGGGAAACGCATCCGCACCGCGACGACATCGACACCGCGCTGACCCGCGCCGCCGCGCGCCACCGGCTGGGCGCGATGACCGACCTCAGCGGCCCGCCGGTCTGGTAGCGCGCGGGGCCGTGCGGCGACGCACGCCCCTGCACGGCGCCCACACGCTCCCCGGCGCATCCTCCGCGCATCCGCAGGCCCGGCGCACGCACCCGCGTGGCGCAGCGGCCGCCCGACCGGACACCGCAATGCCCACCATTCCCGACCTCCACGGCCTGCACCTGCTGCTGGTCGAGGACGATTATCTGCTCGCGCTCGGCCTGGCCGACAGCGCGCGCGACCTCGGCGCCGAGGTGTTCGGCCCGGTCGGCGCGGTCGACGATGCGCTCGCGCTGGTCCGCCAGCTGCCAGAACTGGACGCCGCCATCCTCGACGTCAACCTCGGCAACGAGACGATCTACCCGGTCGCCGACGCGCTGCTCGCGCGCGGCGTGCCGTTCGTGTTTTCCACCGCGAGCGACATCGCCGCGCTGCCGGCGCGCTTCCGCGGCGTGCCGGTGTGCCGCAAGCCGTTCGACCTCGCCACCTTCCACGCCGCGCTCGGGCGCCTGCGCACCGCCGCGTGAGCGGCCTCAGCGTGCGCCCTGCAGCTCCGCGGCGGTGAGTGCGCCGTCGTGGTCCGCATCCATCGCATCGAACGCGGCGCGGGTGGATGCCGCGTGCTCGTCGGCGTCGAGTCCGCCGTCGTGGTCGCGGTCCACCGCATCCAGCGCCGCGGCGGTCCGTTCCGGCGTGGTGCCGCGGCGGGCGGCCAGTTCGGCCAGGTCGACGCGCCCGTCGCCATCGCGGTCCATCGCCGCGAACATCCGCCGCGCCGCGGCCGCGTGCTCGGCCGCGCTGATCCGCCCGTCGCCATCGGCGTCCATCGCGCGCAGCGCGGCGAGCCAGGGCGGCACCACGTCGGGGGCGGCGGCCGGCGCTGCCGGCGTGGCGGCGGCAGGGGCAGCGGGCGTCGTCGCACCTGGCATGGCGCCGGCGGTCGCCGCGTCCGGCGACGGCGGCGCGGACGGGGAGCAGCCGGCCAGCAGCAACGCCAGCCATGCAGCGCGCGCGGCGGGGGTGCGGTCAGTCGGCACGTCGCGCGGCTCCATCGTGGCTCCCGCCCGCGCGCCGCCGCGGCCCGCGCAGGCTCACCATCGCCAGCGCGCAGCCGACCACCCCGATGCCGAGCGCCTCGCCCGCGGACGGCCGCTCGCCCAGCACCGCCCATGCGAACAGCACGCCGAGCATCGGGATGGCCAGGCTCGACAGGCCCGCCACCGCGGTCGGCAGGCGCTCGACCACCCATGCCCACAGCAGCCACGCCAGCCCGGAGGCGAGCACCGCGTTGTAGGCGAGCGCGGCGATGAAGCCGCCGCTCCACGCGATCGGCCGCTCGGGCACGCAGGCCGCCACCGCGACCAGCCCGAGCGCGCCGAACAGCATCTGCCATGCGGTCAGCACCAGCGGATCGGCGCGCTCGCGCACGAACGCGCGCTTGCTCAGCACCATCCCGATCGCCCACGCGAGCCCGCCGGCCATCGCCAGCAGCGACGGCGCCAGCGCGCCGACGCCCTGCCAGGGTTCGAGCACCAGCAGCAGCCCGGCGAAGGCCAGCGCGAGGCTCGCCGCGTGCACGCGCGTGGGCCGCTCGCGCAGCAGCACCCACGCCACCAGCACCGCCCAGAACGGCATCGTGTAGGACAGCAGCGCGGTCTTGCCGGCGCCGCCCTCGACCAGCGCCAGCTGCACCAGCGCGGTGAAGCCGAAGGTCTGCACCAGCCCGATCACCACCATCGGCGCCAGCCGCGGCGGCCGCAGCCGGCGCCGCCAGGCCAGCACCGCGAACAGCACGCACGCGCCCAGCGCGCAGCGCCACGCCGCGAAGCCGAACGGCCCGGCGTACTGCAGCGCCTGCTTCATCACGATCCAGTTGTACGACCAGATCAGGCTGAGCAGCACCAGCAGCAGCACGGCATTGCGACGGGACGTGTCGGGCATCGGCGGAATCCGAAGGGAACGCACACCATACGGGCGCGGCCCGTGCGCCATGCGAAAGGGAGGGTTGCGTCGCCGCAAGGCCCACGACGCGCGCGCCTGGCTGCGGCGCGACGTGCCCGCGTCAGGCCGCGCGCCGGATCGCGGCGAGGCTCGCGCCCACGCCCATCAGCAGCCCGCCGGAAATGCGGTCGCGCCACAGCGCCACCGCGGGCCGCGCGCTCCAGCGCCGGCCCTGCGCGGCCAGCCAGCCGTAGCCGGCCAGCACCGGCACCTCGGTCACCACGCAGATCGCGCCGAACAGCGCGTACTGCGCGACCAGCGGGCCGGCCGGGTCGATGAACTGCGGCATCAACGCGCCGAAGAACAGCACCGACTTCGGGTTGGCCAGCTGGGTCAGCACCGCCTGCGCGAACGGCCGCGCGCCCGCCGCCTGCGCGCCCGCCGCCGGCGGCGCACCGGCCGCGCGCAGCGTGCGCACGCCCAACCACACGAGGTAGGCCGCGCCCAGCCACTTCACCGCATGGAACAGCGTTTCCGAGGCCTGCAGCAACGCGCCGAGCCCGAGCGCCGAGAGCAGGAAGTACACCGCGTTGCCGGCCTGCACGCCGAGCGCGACCTTGACGCTGTCGGCCCAGCCGCCGCGCATGCCGTGCGACACCGTCAGCAGCACCGCGGGCCCGGGCGCGAAGGCGAACAGCAGCTGCGTGGC
Organism: Lysobacteraceae bacterium; assembly: GCA_051959035.1. Lineage (GTDB taxonomy): Bacteria > Pseudomonadota > Gammaproteobacteria > Xanthomonadales > Xanthomonadaceae > JABFWF01. The sequence continues at coordinate 4,506 of JBQCFN010000021.1, forward strand.
CGCGAACGCGGCGAAGACCTGCCAGTGCATGGCGCGCTCCCGTGGGCGAGGCGCGCATGATACCGGCGCCCTCGCGCCGCGCACGGTGGCCGTGCCGACGCCGCGAAAAAAAAACCGCCCGGGAGTGCCCGGGCGGCGATGGCGTGGACGTGGTCGTGACGGTGGCTCAGCCGTTCAACACCGAGCCGACCTGGATGCGGCGCGGACGTGCCTCGGCGCGCTTGGGGATCACCACCTCCAGCACGCCGTTGCGGCCCGAGGCGCTGATGCGATCCGGATCGGCGCTGTCCGGCAGCGCGAAGCGCCGGTGGAACTGGCCGTGCATGCGCTCCACGCGCGCGTAGCGGCCCTCGTCGCGGTGCTGGCCGACGCGGCGCTCGCCCTTGATCGCCAGCATGCCGCGGTCCATGTGCACCTCGATGTCCTCCGGCTCCACGCCGGGGATATCCGCGTGGAGCACGAAACGGTCCGGCTCCTCGCGGATATCCACCGGCGGCGCCCATTGGCTGGTGACCACCGACGATTCGTCGCGGTGGCGCAGGTCGAACGGCGTGCCTTCGAACAGGCGATCGAAAAGCTGGCGGACCGGATCCTGGGCCAGTTCCCGACCGGTCCCTTGCGGATGCGTCACCATCATGTTCATCGCGGAATGTCCTCCTTGTTGGCTAGCGGGGGCGCGCTGGGCGCCCTCCTGCGCCGCATCTGGGGCGGGGCAGGCGCGCTTCAAGCACCCGCGCCGGTGCCGTGTTCGGCGTTTTTTCAGCGAGGTCAACGCGCGCCCACGCGCCTTGCTGACCCGGCGCCGACAGCACCACCGGCACCCTGCGCGGATGGCCTGGCCGCCGCTCCTTCCCGACGGCGCGACGCTGTCCGCGATCGCCCTGCCCCTGCTCGTCGCGCTGGTGCTCGGCTGGCTGGTGCACCGCGGCCTGCGCGCGCTGGCGCGGCGCTACCGCCGCCGCACCGCGCCGCCGCTGCGCGCGCGCCTGGCGGTGGTGGTCGCGCCCCCAGCGTCGATCGCGATCCCGCTGCTGTTCCTGCTCGCCGCGCTCGGCGCGACGCCGCTGCCCGCCGGCTGGATCGCCACGCTGCGCCACCTGCTCGGCATCGGCGTGCTGCTGTGCGTGGTGTGGCTGCTGGTGCGCGCGGTGCGCGCGCTGGAGGCGCGGGTGGTGCGCGAGCATCCGATCGACACCAGCGACAACCTGCGCGCGCGCCGCGTGCTGACCCAGGCCAGGGTGATCAGCGGCGTCGCCCAGGGCGCGATCGTGCTGGTCGGCGTTTCGGTGGCGCTGATGACCTTCCCCGCGATCCGCCAGCTCGGCGCGACCCTGCTCGCCTCGGCCGGCATCCTCGGCCTGGCAGCGGGCATCGCCGCCCGCCCAGTGTTCGGCAACCTGATCGCCGGGCTGCAGATCGCGCTGGCGCAGCCGATCCGGCTCGACGACGTGGTCATCGTCAATGGCGAGTGGGGGCGGATCGAGGAGATCAACAGCACCAACGTCGTGGTGCGGATCTGGGACGAGCGGCGGCTGGTGGTGCCGCTGCAGTGGTTCATCGAGAACCCGTTCGAAAACTGGACCCGCACCAGCGCCCAGCTGCTCGGCACCGCCTTCCTGTGGCTGGATTACCACGCGCCGCTGCAGGACGTGCGCGAGGCGCTGCAGCGTATCTGCGCGAGCGATCCGCGCTGGGATGGCCGGGTGTGCATCGCCCAGGTCACCGACGCCAGCGAGCGCGCGGTGCAGGTGCGCCTGCTGGTCAGCGCGCGCAACTCGGGCGACCTGTTCGACCTGCGCTGCGTGGTGCGCGAGCGGATGATCGAATTCCTGCGGCAGGCGCACCCGCAAGCGCTGCCGCGCCTGCTCATGGACCTGCAGCGCGAAGGCGCGGACCGGCCCAGCGACGCCTCGCAGCACCGCGCGCTGCACGCCCTGCGCCGCGCCTCGCCCGCGGCCCACGCGCAGACGCACTCGCCGGGCGCGGAGGACGTCAACGCGGCCGACCTCGCCGGCCACCAGGCCGCGGACGGCGAGGCGCAG
>JBQCFN010000022.1:0-4424 GCA_051959035.1 Lysobacteraceae bacterium
CTCGCCGACGCCCAGCACCTCCCGCCCCGGCGTGAAGGGCGTGTGGCACGGGAGGGGGTCCTGCCCGCTACTGGCGCACCCGCTCCACCGCCCCCCCCTTCGGCGGGCCGCCGGCCGGCCGGCCGGCGGGCACGATCCACACCGCCAGCGCATCGCGCGCATTGCCGCGGGCCGTGCGCTGCAGCGATTCCAGGATCGCGGTGACGTCGAAGCTGTAGAGGTTCTCGCCCAGCGCCATGTCCATCTTCGGATCGCCGAAGTCGTGGAATTCGGCGTCGAAGAAATTGATCGTGCCGGCATAGTGCGCGGCGTCCAGCCGCGCCGGCCCGGAGGGCGATCCGACGTAGACGTGGTAGAGCACTTCCGGCTGCTTCCACGTGTGCAGGTCGCGCAGCAGCAGGTAGGCGCGCTTGCCAGGCTGGCGGCTGTCGAGCCCGAGCACGGGCGCCACCCGCTCCGCGCGCAGCGGGCGCACCAGCACCCGGACCGGTCCGGTGGCGAGCATCGCCGGGCCATGGGCCGCCGCCACCCGCTCGGGCTTGCCGGTACCGACCGGGGCGGCCGGGGCGATGGCCGCCAGGGCGCGCAGGCCGGAACTGCTGCCCGGCGCCGGGATCAGGGCGTCGTAGCCGTAGCCGAGGTCCGCGTCGCTGAAGTAGCGGTTCAGCGGTGCCTGCACGCGCACGCCGCCGGCGTCGACCATGACGAACTGCTTCTTCGCCCACGAGGCCGTGACCGGGCTCACCCGGCCGTAGCTGGTCCAGCTCGACCAGATGCGGTCGATGTTGGCGTGGTGCAGCCAGAACAGCGGGTCGTTGGCCGCGTAGGGGATCTTGCCCATGTCCTTCGCGTTGCCGACCAGCACGTGGATCTTGCTGTGGATGCCGGAGTCGACCGCGCGGCAGAAACCGGTGACGCCGCCGGCGGTGGCGTAGTTCGCCTTGGACAGGATGTCGGTGATGTCCATCATGTCCTTGGGCTGGTTGAGGTCGATCCTCTGGCCGCTGTTGGCCAGCGGCTTGCGGTTGCGGATGTAGAGGCTGGCGAAGACCGGGTCGGTCGGCGAGCGGAACGGCGCGGGCACGACGCCGCGCCTGGCGGGGTCGGGCGAGGTGTAGTCCCAGTAGGGCAGGGTGAAATCGGGCCGCCCGCTGACCTCGCGCACGACGCGCTCGAAATAGAAGACGAACATCCGGTGCCACGGCAGGAAGAAGTTCGCGTTCTGGCCGCCGTGCGGCTGGCATGTGTCCCACGTCTCCTCCGCGAGGCTGCGGCCCGGCGAGGGGCTGGTGCCGAAGATGCGGTCGAGCTCGGCGGTCTTGGTGGTGTCGCCATTGACGAAGTGCGTGTACCACTGCCACATCCAGCTCATCGGGTTGTCCGGCCCCAGCGCGCGCATCCGGGTCACGGCGTCGGCGTAGGTGGCCAGCATGTCGAGGCCCAGGGGGCTCGTGCATTCGTAGCGGATGGCGGCGGTGGAAGCGCGGACCAGCGGCGCCACTCCCAGCACCAGCGGCGTGGAGGCGACGGCCTGGAGGAATCTGCGGCGGTTGAGCGTGTTCACTGCTTGCTTGCTCCTGTCGGCGGACCCGCCGCGGACGGCGGGCAGGACCGAAGCCCGACCGCGCGCGCGGCCAGCGGCCGATGCGTTCGCGGGGGGCTTCTCCTATCCACACTGACCGGAGAAGGAGTGACGCGGCGGTCAAATCGCCTGACGGAAGGCGGCGCGGGGACCGCGTGCGGTCAACCGGCCGCGCCGCCGCGCGCATTCATTCGCGGATGAGCTCGATCGTGTTGACCAGCGGCTTGCCGCCCGGCGTGGGCTTGCCGCCCGGAACGATCGTCACCGCGAGCGCATGCCGCGCGCTGGCATTGCCGGTGCGTGCGAGCCGCGCGAGCAGGTCGGTGACGTCGAAGCTGTAGTAGTTCTGCGCCAGCGCCGTGCCCATCGCGCCGTGGCCATGGTCGTGGAACTCGGCGTCGAAGAAGTGGATGAAGCCGACATAGCTGTCGGGGTCGATGCGGTCGCCGGACGGAGCGGTCAGGTACACGTGGTAGAGCACTTCCGGTTGCGCCCAGGTGTGCAGGTCCCTCAGCACCAGCCAGGTGCGTCGGGCGCCGTTCGGGTCCAGGCCCAGCACCGGGTCGCTGCCGCCGGTGGCCTGCACCGGAAGCAGCGGGACCTTCACCGCCCGCGCCCCGAGCAGGGCGGCATCGCGGGCGCGCGCCACGCGTTCGGGCTTGCCCTTCTTCGCCCTCAGCGCGAGCGTCGACGCCGTGCGGGTGGTGGCCGCGCGGGGCGAGGGGATGTACGCGTCGTATCCGTAGCCGAGCGCGGCGCAGTCGAAGAAGTCGCGCATGGGCGCGACGACGCGGCCGCCCGCATCGCCGAAGACGAACGTCTGGTTCGCCCATTCGGCGTCGACCGGATTGGCGGCGCCGTTGAGGTTCCAGCTCGCCCACATCCGGTCGATGTTGGCGTGGTGCACCCAGAACAGCGGATCGTTGCCCGAGTAGGGCACCGTGCCCATGCCGTCGCGGTTGCCGACCAGCACGTGGATGGCGCCGTGGATGCCGGAGTTGATCGCCCGGCAGAAGCCGGCGTCGGTGCCCACCTGCTCGTAGTACGCCTTGCCCATCGGGCCGCCGATGCGCATCGGGTCGCCGGGGCTGCCGGTCTGGATCGGCTGGCCGCTGTTGGCGAGGTCGGTGCGGTCGGGTCGGTACAGCGGCCCGAACACCGGATCGTCCGGGCTGCGGAATTCGAGCGGCACCACGCCGCGCTTGGCCGGGTCGTCCGAGGTGTAGTCCCAGTACGGCAGGGTGAAGTCCGCGCGCCCGCTGACCCGGCGCACGATGCGCTCGAAGTAGTAGACGAACATGCGGTGCCAGGGCAGGAAATTGTTCGGGTCCTGGCCGGAGTGCGACTGGCAGGTGTCCCAGGTTTCCTGCGCCAGCCTGCTCATCGACGTGTTCGACGTGCCCCACAGGCGCGCGATCTCGTCGGCCTTGGTGGTGTCGCCCCTGACGAAGTGCGTGTACCACTGCCAGTTCCAGTGCAGCGGCGTCATGTTCGGGTAGGACTGCATGCGGCGCACTGCCCCGGCGAGGACCGCGAGCATGTCGCGCCCCTGCGGGCTGGCGAGGTCGTAGCGAACGTACGGGGCGCCGGCACGCGCCAGGGGCATCGCGCCCAGCGCGAGCGGCAGGGCCGCCACGCCCTGGACGAAGGTTCGACGGGTGATGTTGGGCATGGGGGCCTCCTTCCTGGACGCCGGCGGCATTGCCGCGCGGTGCGCACGCGTGTACGGGAACGCGAGCGAGCCGCATGAACGGACGATCGACGAGTGATCCGCGGGTTCCCCGCGCGGACCGGTGCGCCACCACACCACAGGCGCGGTGACCGCGAGGTCAAAAAATGGCGGGAACGTCGCGGCCCGATCGTCTCGGGCGGCGGTGCGGGCCGCTCAGTCGCGGTGCGCGGCGTTGCGGTCGCGTCCGGCGCCGAGTCGGCGGTCGAGGGCGCCGAACAGCTTCTTTAGCAGCCGCGACACCCGGCCGCGGCGGGTCTTGCGCTGTTTTTCCGCTTCGCTGGTCAGCCAGGCGATCTGCACCACGCGGCGCGTGCCTTCGTAGGGAAGGTGCCCGTGGAACGAATTGTCGGCGCGGCGGAACGCGACGAGGGTGCCGTACAACGGGCGCACCTCCGGCAGCACCAGCGCGTCGATGTCGTCGATCCGGCGCAGGAAGCGCAGGCAGCCGCCGCTCGTGTCGGGCCACTCCTCGTTCAGGTACACCAGCGCGGTCGCCACCTTGGAGCGCGAGTCGGTGTGGATCGTGCCGTGGCGCTTGTTCAGCGACTCGCACAGGGTCACCAGGGTCGGATAACCGCCCAGGCCCTCGATTCCCAACCGCGCGCCGAGCGCGTCGGCGAACGCCGGCGCGGTGATCGCCTCGACCAGCGCGCGCATCGCGGGCCCGCAGTCGCCCGGGGCGTAGGGAAAGAAGCCGGCGCTGCCGTAGCGCGGGAAGTCCCGCACCAGCGCCTGCGCCGCGCCAGCCGGCAGCTGGTCGGGCGCGACCAGCAGGGCGAACGGCTCGCGCAGCACCGTGGTGCGGTCGTCGGCCAGGCGGGCGGGATCGAGCAGGGCGGGAGCGGCGGGCATGCGCGCAGTGTAAGGCGCGGCCCCCGCGGCTTGTGGCGCGCGGCCGCCGTCGCTAGCCTGCCGGGCATGCAGACGCCTCCCAGACTCGTCATCCACGGTGCCAGCGGGCGCATGGGCCAGGCCGTGGTGCGGCTCGCCGCGTCCGAAGGCGCACTGCATGACTTTGCCGTGGCCGTTCTTTCGCTCTCACCCCATCTCGCAGACGTTGCCCGCATTGCTCCATCGCTGCTCGATATCGCCCTGTTCGGAGACGTAGAG
>JBQCFN010000023.1:0-4578 GCA_051959035.1 Lysobacteraceae bacterium
CGCGGTGGCGCCGGCGATGTTCGCGCTGCTCGCCTGGGGCACGACGCGCGGCCTGGAGACCACGCGCGGCAGCGGCATCCCGCAGGTCATCGCGGCGCTGCAACAGCCGGAGGACTGGCGCGGGCGCAACCTGTCGCTGAAGGTGGCGCTGGCAAAGCTGCTGCTGACCGTGTCGGGCCTGCTCGGCGGCGCGTCGATCGGGCGCGAGGGCCCGACGGTGCACGTCGGCGCCGCGCTGATGCACGCGATTGGCCGGCGCTTCGGCTTCCGCGATCCGCGCCAGGGCGCCTTGTTCCTGCTCGCGGGCGGCGCCGCCGGCATCGCCGCGGCCTTCAACACCCCACTTGCCGGCGTGGTGTTCGCGATCGAGGAGCTCAGCGGCACCTTCGAGCATCGCTTCTCCGGCACGCTGCTGACCGCGGTGATCGTCGGCGGCGTGGTCTCGCTCGGCCTGCTCGGCAACTACACCTACTTCGGCAGCGTGGCGACGGCGCTCCCGCTCGGCCGCGGCTGGCTGGCGGTGCTGGCGTGCGGGCTGCTCTGCGGGCTGGCAGGCGGCGTCTTCAGCCGCCTGCTGCTGGTGGCGACCGACGCGCGCACGCGCTGGCTCGGCGCCTGGCGCGCGCGCCACCCGGTGCTGCTCGCGGCGGGCTGCGGCGTGGCGCTGGCGGTGCTCGGGCTGGCCTTCGGCGACGGCGCGTTCGGCACCGGCTATGCGCAGGCGCGCGGGCTGCTGCAGGGGCATGCGACCGTGGGACACGAGTTCGGCGTGGTGAAGTTCGCCGCCAACCTGGTGTCGTACCTCGCCGGCATTCCGGGCGGACTGTTCTCGCCGGCGCTCGCCGTGGGCGCGGGCCTGGGCCACAACCTCGCGCCGCTGCTGCCCGGCGTGGCGCCGACCGCGGTGGTGCTGCTGGGCATGTGCGCCTACCTCACCGGCGTCACCCAGGCGCCACTGACCTCGGCGGTGATCTCGATGGAGCTCACCGACAACAGCGAAATGCTGCTGCCGATCCTCGCGACGGTGCTGATCGCCCGCGGCGCCTCCAGCCTGGTCTGCCAGCAGCCGGTGTACAAGGCGCTGGCGCAGCGCCTGCTGCCCGCGGCGGGCGCGACGACGGCGGGAGACACGCACCGATGAGCACGACGCTCCCCTTCGACGGCCTGCTGGTCGGCGCTTCGCTGGCGACGCTGGAGGGCGAGGACTACGGCGGGATCGACGACGGCGCGCTCGGCTGGCGCGATGGCCGCATCGCCTTCGTCGGGCCACGTGCGGCGCTGCCCGGCGCGCCGCGCGAACTCGCGGACACCGTCGTCGAGGCCAGCGGCTGGATCACGCCGGGGCTCGTCGATTGCCATACCCACCTCGTGTTCGCCGGCGATCGCGCGCGCGAGTTCGAGCTGCGCCTGCAGGGCGCGGGCTACGAGGAGATCGCCCGCGCCGGCGGCGGCATCCTGTCGACCGTGCGCGCGGTGCGCGCGGCGGAGGAGGCCGAACTGCTGGCGCAGTCGCTGCCGCGCGCGCGCGCGCTGCTCGCCGACGGCGCGACCACGCTGGAGATCAAGTCGGGCTATGGGCTCGACTTCGACAACGAACGCAAGATGCTGCGCGTGGCCCGGCAACTCGGGGAGGCGCTCGGCATCACCGTGCGCACCACCTTCCTCGGCGCGCACGCGCTGCCGCCGGACTACGCGGGCCGCGCCGACGACTACGTCGACGCGGTGATCGCCTGGCTGCCGCGGCTGCAGGCCGAGGGCCTGGTCGACGCGGTCGACGCCTTCTGCGAGGGCATCGGCTTCTCGCCGGCGCAGGCGCGCCGCGTGTTCCAAGCGGCGCGCGCGCTCGGCCTGCCGGTCAAGCTGCACGCCGACCAGCTCAGCGACCTCGGTGGCGCCGCGCTCGCCGCCGGCTTCGACGCACTGTCGGCCGACCACATCGAGCACACCGGCGAGGACGGCGTGCGCGCGATGGCCGCGCACGGCACCGTCGCCGTGCTGCTGCCGGGCGCCTTCCACGTGCTGCGCGAGACGCAGCTGCCGCCGCTGGGGCTGCTGCGCGCGCACGGCGTGCCGATGGCGGTGGCGACCGACTGCAATCCCGGCACCTCGCCACTGCTGTCGCTGCGCCAGGCGATGCAGCTGGCGTGCACGCATTTCCGCCTCACGCCCGAGGAAGCGCTGCGCGGCGCGACCGTGCACGCGGCGCGCGCGCTCGGCCTGCCCGACCGCGGCACGCTGCGGGTCGGCCAGCGCGCCGACTTCGCCCTGTGGGACGTGCGGCACCCCGCGGAGCTGTGCTACTGGCTGGGCGGCCGGCTCGCGCGCGAGGTGTTCGTCGCCGGACGGCCCATGCTCGCGGGAGCAGACCCGTAGCCTCGGCACTGGTTCACCCATTCCACCGCCACACCACGGAGCCCACGATGCGCGCCCTGTCCCTGCTCGCCTTCTCCGCCACGCTGCTGCTCGCCCTGCCCGCGCGCGCCGATGCACCCGCCGCCGCGGCGGAGCTCGCGCACGACGCGGTGATCGTCGATACCCACATCGACGCGCCGAGCGGGCTGCTCTCCCACTGGAGCGACCTCGCGCTCGCCACCGCGAACGAGTTCGACTGGCCGAAGGCGCACGCGGGTGGGCTCACCGTCGGCTTCATGTCGATCTACACGTCCGCCGCGCAGGATGCGTCCGGCCAGGCCTGGCAGGTCGCCAACGAGCAGATCGACGGCATCGAGGCGCTGGCGGCGCGCCATCCCGACCGGTTCGCCCTGCTGCGTTCGCCGGGCGACGTCGAGCGCCTGCGCCGGGGCGGCCGCGTGCTGCTCGCCTTCGGCATGGAGAACGGCGCGCCCATCGGCGACGACCTGTCGAAGCTGAAGTTCTTCTTCGACCGCGGCGTGCGCTACATGACCCTCGCGCACAGCGCCAACAACCGCATCGCCGACTCGTCCTATACGCAGGAAAAGCGCTGGCACGGGCTCAGTCCGTTCGGCCGGCAGGTGGTCGCCGAGATGAACCGGCTCGGCATCATGGTGGACGTCTCGCACATCTCCGACGAATCGATCCGCGACGTGCTGGCCACCAGCACCGCGCCGGTGATCGCTAGCCACTCGAGCCTGCGTCATTTCACGCCGGGCTTCGAGCGCAACATCAGCGACGAGCTGGCGAAGGCGGTGGCGGCGAAGGGCGGCGTCATCCAGCTGGCGTTCGGCACCGGCTTCGTCAACGCGCAGGCGGCCGCCAACATGCAGGCCTATTTCGGCGCCGCGGCCGACCTGGCGCGGGCCAACGCCGCCGCCGCGGCGGCGGGCAAGCCGCAGCAGTCGCGCGAGGCGTTCGAGGCGGCGTGGGACGCCGCGCATCCGTATCCAGAAACCCACATCGACGCGGTGCTCGACCAGGTCGACTATGGGGTCAAGCTGGTCGGCATCGACCACATCGGGCTGGGATCGGACTTCGACGGCGTCGACGGCCACCTGCCGGTGGAGCTTGCCAGCGTCGCCGACTATCCCAACCTCGTCGCCGGCCTGCAGCAGCGCGGATACCGCGATGCCGACATCCGCAAGATCCTCGGCGGCAACCTGCTGCGGGTCTGGCGCGAGGTGGAAGCGCGCGCGGCGCACTGACTCCGCGTCCGCCGCGCGACGAGCGCAGGCAAACGAAAAGCCCCGCTCGCGCGGGGCCTTTTTTCGACCGCTGCGGGAAGCGGGCTTATTCCTTGGCGGCCTTCTTCGCCACGACCTTCTTCGCCGGCGCCTTGGCCACGGTCCTGGCCGCGGCCTTCTTCACCACCGGCGCGCGGGTCGTGCCGGCGGCCTTGGCCTCGGCCTTCGGACGCGCGTTGCCGTAGCTGGCGTTGTAACGCTTGCCCTTCGCGGTCTTGCGATCGCCCTTGCCCATCGGATGCTCCTGGTGTTTCGTTGGGTCCGCGCCGCGGACGAGAGGCGGGCATTTTAATGGAAAAGGCGGCCGTTGGCCGCCTTGCGGGGAAAATCGCGTCGTATCGGATGCCGCGCAGGAAGCGCGGTGGTGCGTGGCGCGCCCGCGCCACCTGCCGGAACCCCGCATGGACACCGCGGTGTTCCGCGAACGATTCGCCCTTCTGGATGGACACCCGGCCAGGGATGGCCGGGTGCTGGCGAGGCGGCCGGTCAGTGCGCGCAGTGCGCGTCGTGCACGTGCCCGTGGCTCAACCGCAGGTTGGCGAGGTGGGCCAGGCCCACCAGCGTGCCGCCCAGGGTCATGACGATCGCATGCGGCACCGCCGCTTCATGCAGCGGCGCGTACAGCACGCCCAGCCACAGCGCCAACAGCCCCGGCACCAGCAGCCGCAGCGCGCGCACCGCGCGGTGGCGCCGGTAGCCCCACAGCAGGGTGAACAGGCCCAGCCCGCTGGCGAACAGCACGAAACCGCGCTCGAAGTCGTCGTCCAGCCACCCGGCCACCCCCAGCGGCGGCAGCAGCGCGAGCACCATCGGCAGCAACGCGCAGTGCACGGCGCACAGCAACGAGCCGGTGGCGCCGACGCGGTCGAGCATCGGAGCCGGGCGGCGGGCGGGGGGCGGCATGCGCTCGTTCATTCGT